>JAIXPR010000310.1 GCA_027486155.1 Pseudomonadota bacterium
AGGCCGTAGCGAGTTAAGGAATCATGAATGGCTTAATGCCTGACCCCGCCCCCTCAACGTGAGAATGTTGAGGGGGTGGGGTTTTTTTATTTCAACCTTTGACCGGGAGGGCGACCGTCCTCGGTCGCCGGGTTGCGTGAGGCACATCCATTTGCCGATATGCAATATTCCGGCGACCGAGGACGGTCGCCCTCCCAGGTGCAGGGACGGAGCCGCAATAAAAAAAGGGGCCTGTTCAGGCCCCTTTTTACATTCGCGTAACCGGCGAACCGTTAATACTTCGTCCCCCCCTGATCCACCTCCTTTAAGCTCTCCTGAGCAGGCTTAAAGGAGGGGTCGATCGAGAGCGCTTGCTTGAACTCGTAATTGGCGTCAGCGGCGCGGCTCATGTGGAGGTAGGCTTTGCCTAGCTCGTAATGGGTCTCGGCGCTTTGAGGGCAAAGTCGGAGCGCTTTGCGAAGATGAAAGAGTTTGTCTGAGTCGTCGGCGGCCGCCGCCGCGGCGTCGCGAGCTTCCTTCCCTTCAGCGCACCCGCCTATCGCCTGGGTAGACTCAACCACCTTCGCGGTCGTTGGCTCCTTCACTGCCTCAACTGGCGCTGCCTCAACTGGAGCTGCCTCAACAGGTTCTGCTTGAGTTTTCATCGACGCCGCGCTCGCGAGATCCTTCTCCTCTATCCCCTTACCGACAGGCGCTGATGATTTGACCACAAGTGGAGCAGTGGTCGTTGCGGTGGTCGTTGGTGTAGTCGGTTTGGTGTCGTATCGAGCGAGTGGCTCCGAAGCTCTCACAGAGAGGGGTGGTGGGGGGTAGGGGGATGTTTCGGTCTGGCCCCGTGGCGCTGGACCACGCTTTTGAAGTTGCAATCGCTTCTGCTCGACGAGGTAGGCGTTAACATTTTGAGTGCGAGCCGAGGAGTAGCCGGTATCGGATTGCATCCGTCGAAGTTCCTCTATCTCGGAACGCTGCGCGCGAATTGATTGCTCTTGGCGTTGAAGGGTCTCACGTTGAGAATCGCCCTTCTCTTGTTGCGCTTGGAGGGCGTTTCCTATGAGTGCACCTGTCGCCGCTCCCGCTACCGCGCCGATCGCCACCCCGCTGCCAGCGTTCCCTGTTTGGTTGCCGACGATCGCGCCGAGTCCCGCGCCGATGGCGCCTCCGGCGACCGATCCGACCGCGGTGGTTTGCTTCGGCTTGGTGCATCCCGTGAGCGCAAGTGTCGCTACGGTTGTGAGGAGGAGTGTTCGAGGGGAGAGGAGAGTCGATGCCATAGATTCCTGTTACGTTCGTTACTACCGTTTAGAGGGGCTACTCAGCCGCGTTCGGATACCTTTGCTTGTAGTATCCATCCTGATATTTTTGACGCCGGAGGTCATCTATCTCCTCCTGTTGTTTCTTCATGCGCTCGTACTGTAGCTGCTTAAAGTGCTCGCGCTCTTTGTCTGTCGCCTTCTCAAGATCCCCGGATGGTAACGCTGGATCGACGTACGGAACCTTGTCCGGTTCGTGAGCGTTCAGATCCATCGAGGTATCGAGTGGAGGGGGAGTTTCATGACGTGAGCTACAGCCGGTTATGACGATGGTCGCAAGTGCTGCGATGATTAGGTGTTCGCGCTTCATCTCTCTACCTCTCATGAAGGGACTCTGTACAGGTGGCGTGGCTCATTGCCAGTGCGGCCACCATCTCCTCGTGCCGCGGATACGTTGCCCATGCACGGGGTTCCAGCGGTTCACTAATTCTAATGGTTTATGAACAATTACGGCAATCTGAAAATAGAGTAGATTGCTCAATTACTCGGGGCGTTCGCGCTATCTTCGGGTGTTGCGGCTTTGTGCGGCAGGAACACGACAACCATGATACCCATAAATATCGCGCTATCCGCGATGTTGAAGGCTGGCCAATGGTAAGAGCCGAGATAAAAATCGAGGAAATCGACGACCGACCCGTACGTACAACGATCGATGATGTTTCCTATCGCGCCGCCTAATACGGCGGAGAGGCTCACCCGAGCGAGGGTTGATTGGCAGTTTGGGTGAAGAAGGAAGATGCATACGGCCACGATCGCGAGGGTAATCGAGACGCCGAGGGCGAACTCTCTCCATCCCCCAGGGAGGTTTGACCATAACCCGAATGCCGCTCCAGGGTTGAAGGTAAGGGTAAGGTTAAAGAAGCCCGGAATGACGGGAAGTACCTCTCCAGGTCTAAAGGTGTTCAGAATGAGTTGTTTAGAGGTCTGATCGATAAGGATCGTGAGCGCCGCGACGCTCGAAACAAGGGTCAATGCGGTACGTGTGAGAAGGGGGGCAGAGCTGCGCTGAGTCATGGTGGGAGAGCTTAGCAGATAGCCGGAGCAAGGGGCAGGGGGAACCAGGGGAATGTCTCAGCAGGGGCGCTCCTCCCGTTGTTCGTGTCAGCGCTCGGTCACGGTTGATTAGTAGTCGGTATCTTGAACTTTCCGCGTCGGTCGGGGGGGCGGTGTCACCTGAATCTCCGGCTGAGCCTCCAGCTGCACCTCCGCAATGGTTCCATCTTTCGTTGTTACCGCAAGGAGGCTTGGTGTTACGAAAGCAGCGCCTTGGGCGTTTGGAATATGGTGATTCGAAAGCTCTTGCATAAGGTTGGGGAGCGCTGTCGGCGCGATCGTAAAAGATGGATCGGCCTGAAGGCTGTGCACATGTACCTTCGAGTCCTTGCCCACAGAGGCGATTCGTTGCCCGTCTCGCGAGAGGGTGACAGCGGTGACGCGCCCCTGGTGGATCTGTTTGCGGGCGGAGAGCATGAACCCTTTTACGCGCCACACCTCAACGTGCCCGTCCTCGGTGCCGACGCCGACGAATTCACCATCTCGTGAGATGGTGAGAGATGAAATTCCTCTATCGCGAGGGCGTCGTGCCACCATCGCCGCGGGAATATCTGTATAAAAGCGGCCCTTGAAGAGGTTTCTGTCGAAGTCGCCGTCGTGATCATCGGAGGAGTAGCTCAGCCATCCGATCAGACCGCCATCCCAATCAGAGGAGAAGAACGCCCTTCCCACAGAGTGCCCAACGACACCGCTTACAATGGTTTGATGGCCTATATATCGTTCCACTACCTTCTCAAGTTCTTCGGTGGTCGGCGCGTCCTGCTCCTCCATGAATCTCCATCGATAGATGCGGCCATCGGTGCCACCGATGAGAAGCGAGGTGTCGAGGTCGTGGAACGCTAAGGATGTTGGTCGTACCTTCAGGCGAGAGAAGGTCCTCTTTTGAGGGCACCCGATAACGCAGGTGATGGTAATGCCCTGGTCATCTCCCCAGGCGATGAGGGCTTTCGTTTCCCCGAAGGCCACCACCTTTGGGGTGGCGTGGAGGTGCTTTACCTCATGTCCCTGCCCACTGGTGAGGTTCCACGCTAGGATGCGACCATCCTGGCCCACTGAGAGCGCCCCCGGCGATGTCGAGGGAAGCGGGACAAGGGTAAGAACCTCTCCGGTATGTCCCTTAGTCGTTGAAAAGTTATCAGGAGAGACCGCTGAGAGTGCCGGGATGTTCTGTGATGACAGGTAGTTGGGATCGTTCTTTGAGGTGAAAACCCCTGCGGCCTGGTCGGCAATGTGGCACCCCGCGCTGGCGCACAGCACGGTCAGGAGGAGTGTCTGGAAGGCGTTTCGGACCATAGTAAACGGGGGCTCTCCGGGCTCGGCGAAAAAGCATATACGAAACTTCCGCTAAGCACTCCAATGGTATAGACTAACCCACCAGGATTTAGGAAGGTCACTAAGGGACCTTTTTATTGTATTCATTCGCACAGCTTCCCCAGAGTAGAGGAATTCCCTAGGACAGAGGGATTCCCCAGGAAAAGGGGAGCAGTCCCCGCATAAGAAGGGGTGCGAGCAAAGCGGTCTGAACCGAGTCGTTCGATCGCTGTATTTGTGGAGCGTATAGGTGGGTCGTCTTGTAGAACCGTTCTGCGCTCTCGTAGAAGGTTCGTATTCAATCCGCGCGTAATGTGTCCCTCATTTAGGAGTCTTAGATCAAAACTATGGAACATATTTATTTTGAAGTCCCCACCTCGCTCTTAGCGAAGCCCCAAGCACTCTGCGATATCCTTGAGCTCGAGGCAGGTCATTCCTGCATCGTTTTCTGTAACTCACCATCAGACGCGGATTTCGCTGATGTGATTTTGAAAAAGCGTGGTGTTTCCTCCATTAAGTTGGTGGGCTACGTTCCGCAGATTAAACTCAGCAAGGCTATTCAACAGATCCAAAAGAAGGAGGTCGGGTGCCTCGTTCTCACAGATGTGGCCGCTCGAGGTATCCCGCTTGAGGACTTCGATATCGTAGTGAACTACTCCGTTCCAACCGACCCTGAGGTGTACTTCCATCGCTACTCTGAGAGCGAGACTGAGCGAAAGACAAAGAAGGTCATCAGCTTGGTAGCGGCTCTTGATCTCTCAAACTTCCACTACCTCAAGAAGCTCGGAACGCTTGAGTTCGTTCAGGGCACACTTCCAACTCCGGAAGAGCTTTTCCTCTCGAAGTTCACGCAGCTTCGTGAGCAAGCGGTTGAGAAGGCTCTCTTGAGCGATTCTGGGTTGTCTCAGCTCGTTGATAAGGTGATCGCAGACGGAAATGCGCGTGACATCGTCGCTTTATTGCTCCACAACACTATGACCGTTCTTCCATCGCTCAAGGCCGCTCCAGCAGCTGAGGAGTCGGGGGAATACGGCGGTGAAGATGAGGAAGAGGGTGGTTCGCGAGGTCGCGGTGGTCGACAAGGTGGACGCCGAGGTGACCGCGGTAATCGCGGGCGTTGGCAGGACCAGGGCGAGGATGAGTTTGAGGATGATGACGATAGCCAGACTCGTTTCCTCGGTACCGGTGAGGGCCAGGAGGAGCGACAAGGTGGTCGCCGTGATGGACGTCGTGGTCGCGATCGTGGTGACCGTGGTGGTGACCGTGGCGGAGATCGTCAGCGTGGTAACGGTGGACGCCAAGAGCGCGGCAACCGACGCGATCGTGGCGAGCAGGGCGAGCGTGGTGAGCGCGAGGAGCGTTCAGCCGAGCCTCGTCAGCGTCAACAGCGTAAGCCGATCGTTGTAGACAAAGAGGCTCGCCTCTACGTCGGAGCCGGAGCGACTCACGGAATCTCAAGTGACGCTCTTACGCAGGATGTTATCAGCCTCTGTGGTCTTAACGCCGGTGATGTTCACCGAGTGAGCGTTCGCGAGAATTACTCATTCGTTGATGTTCCTGAGGCGGTTGCTGATCAAGTTGTTGAGAAGCTCGGTGATTCTTCCGTTCCTTCGACAGGTTCGAAGTATTACGTGAAGAAGGCTGTGACCCTTTCGATCCCTCGCGAGGGCGGAGCTGAAGAGGCGCACGCTTCTGACGCTGGCTTCGAAGGTGGTGAGTCGCATCACTCGCACGATTCGCACGAGGGTCATCACGCTGAGGAGGGGCCAACTCTTCTCGCAGTTGATGATCAGGCGTAAGGCATAAAGCCTTCGTGATAAGGGCCCCGCGGTAGCTTTGCTATCGCGGGGCCTTTTTTGTGTCCGGGTTAGGTCTCGGGAGGGCGACCGTCCTCGGTCGCCGGAATATCGCGCATGGCGAAGGTCATTCGCCGCACGCAACACGGCGGTCGGGGACGACCGCCCTCCCGTCCAACGCCCTATGGGAGGGCGACC
>JAIXPR010000272.1 GCA_027486155.1 Pseudomonadota bacterium
AGCTCCAGCGGGCCCTTGAGCGCCAGAGGGTCCTTGATCACCCTGAGGGCCTTGTGCTCCGGTAGCTCCTTTCGCGCCAGTAGAGCCGGTCTCGCCTCTCTCTCCTTGTGGCCCTTTTATTGCTGAGATGTTTGACACTCTCGCTTCGGACAGTGTGCATCTGCGCTCTCTGAACACGAGTGCTCCCGAGGTCCTATTTTTACACATGACGATGCCGGCCGGTTCCTGAGAAAAGCACGGAGTAACGAGGCTAAGGACTAGGCCAGTTGAAAGTATGAGTGAGCGCATACGCCATCCTCCGGGGCGGGGGTCGTGGATATCTTCATGATTTTAGCAGCAAAGAGGGCGCCCCTTCTAGTAGTGGAATATCGAGACCAGCTCATGGAAATCCGTGTCAGTCATACCTATCCCGGCTTTAACCCCCTGCGTTTGTTGGCAACCCCAGCGCGGGTACGAGGATTGACGGCGGTTGGTGCTTGGTGGCGTGTTGGGGAAACGCGGGACGGTGGCTGCTGCGAATAACCAAGAGCAGAAAAAAGAGGAAAGTCAGTACTGACACAAGTTCTCTCGAACTGCCAATAAGCGCCCCCTACTTCGTCCCGTAGATGCGATCCCCCGCGTCACCGAGCCCTGGAACGATATACCCGTGGTCATTCAACTTCTCGTCGATTGCGGCCGTAAAGACATGCACATCGGGATGCTCCTGATGAAAGATACTCAATCCCTCCGGGGACGCTATCAGACAGACGAACTTGATAGAGAGGGGCGATACGCTCTTAATGCGAGAAATAGCGGCGGCGGCTGAGTTGCCGGTCGCTAACATCGGGTCCACAACGATAATGTCACGCTGCGAGATATCCGGCGGCATTTTGAAGTAGTACTCGACCGGAGTAAGGGTTTCCGGGTCACGGTAGAGCCCGATGTGTCCCACACGAGCGGATGGAATCAACTCAAGCATCCCGTCCAGAATTCCGTTTCCTGCTCGAAGGATCGAGACGATAGTGATCTTCTTCCCATCGATTACGGGCGCCTTCATCGTCGTGATCGGTGTGTTAATGTCAACCATCGTGAGGGGAAGATCTCTCGTTACCTCGTACGCGAGCAGCATGCTCGTCTCTCGAAGCAAGCGCCGAAACTCGGAGCTTGGGGTCTCCTGCATCCGCATAATGGTCAGTTTGTGTTGAACAAGTGGATGGGTGATGACGGTACATTTACTGGTGTTCATCTCACTATCTTCCTCTTCTCTGTCGTATTAAAAAACCGTCCCATCACTGACCACTTTGATCGGTGGGCCTCCCCCCGCTCGGCGACTCGCCGCGAGCGTTCTCCCCACAGCCCAGGTTCCACCTTGCAATACCTTAGCAAGAGGCAGCTGCGCCTCACTCTTCTTGATAGTGTGTCGCAAACGCGCAGCTACCTGGTCAAGTAGAATAACGGTGAGCGCCCGCCATTCAACGATAAGTTCCGATGATGGCTCGTGCGCGACAGTGATAGCCGATGAATCTTTAAGGGAGAGAACCTCACCATCGATAAAGAGCCCACCGTTGCGGTATTCGGCGAGACCGGTGAGCTGATCAAGGTCGACAACCTCGATGCCATACTCCTCAAGAGGCTCCAGTAAAGAATAGGTGAGCCACTGAGAGAGCTTATGGAACGGCACAAATCCGTTCGTCTCTCCCGGACCAACGACTAGGCTATGGAGCCAAACATCTCCAAGGTTCTGCCCCGCGAGCTCTATCCTACTAGGCCAGATGTCAGCGAAGGTTCTCAAGACACAGATCAAAATATCTGAAGCTTTAATCTTCCCATCTGCGGCGAACTCAAGGAAGGTTTCGAGGATTCCTCCGAGACGACCGGGACTACCCCTAAAATCGAGAGGTCTGGTCTCAATGACTCGGCCAAGATTATGCAGGAGAGAACACCGCCCTTCGACACCAAGGAGGGGATTATCGTTGGACACCTGAAAGGCGGTCGCGAGCTCGATCGTAGAGAGCGTTGTAAGTCGCTCGCTTGTGGCGACGAATGGCTCCGGCCCAAAAACTCCCTCACCGAAGGCATAGAGAGACGCTACCGCTAAACCTTCTGACCGGTTAAGGCGAAGTCCACGTACCCGATCAATGAATCCCCACAGATCCCCCGCGCCGGCATCGAGCAGCACGCTGATGATGGCCAATTCGATCTTACTTCTGCACCGCTCAAGGGGTGTTAATGATGAAAGCTTATCATCGAGTCCCGAGATCCGATCGAGGCCGCCCACATTAAAGTGACGCCATCGACTATGATAGGGGACGTTGAGAACCGGATAATTGCGGAGGGTCTCATCGCCGACCAGGGTGACGATATCATCGAGTCGTTCGAGATGAAGATTAAAGTGCGCGAGTCGCCCGTGCGTAGCCGCGTCATAGAGTTGCTGACACCGCTCTCGAATCGCGTGAGGGGTGCGCAGGTAGGCGACAGGATCAGGTATCGTTGGCATAGCCTCTCTCGCGCTCCTACTCCTCTAGTCCGCGTCCCTTGGTCTTGTGTAGGTCATCCTGGGTCGGTACGCCAGAGGCTGAATAGTATCC
>JAIXPR010000100.1 GCA_027486155.1 Pseudomonadota bacterium
AGGTGCTGGACCCGAAGGGGTTCATCGAATCGGCCGGCAAATGCGGTGCTCCCGAGGCAACAGCCTTCTCCGATTGGAGCGCTATCGGCTCTGAAGGGTTAGTAAAAGGAAGGGTGAGCGTTCAGGGAGGGCGTGTCGTAGCGCAGCTCTATCTCCTCGATGTGCAAAAGCAGCAGATAGTTCTGGCTAAGGAGTATCAGGGAGATGCTGGGCAGGCGCGCATGATCGCGCACCGTTTTGCGAACGATATCCTCAAGTACTACACAGGATTCGCTGGGGTGTTCGGCACCGAGATCGCGTTCTCGGGTCGAATTGGACGTTTCAAAGAGCTCTTTGTCATGGACATGGATGGCAGTAATCTCCGTCAGCTCACGAATGACCGTGGACTTTCGATGTCCGCCTCTTGGGATCCATCTGGCTCCCGTCTCGTATATACATCGTTCCGCAACCGGATTCCCGACCTCTTCATCATGAACGTTGGGTCGAAATCCGCTAAGCAGGTGACTAGAACTACAGAGCTCGAGATCGGGGCGCATTTCCTTGGAAACGATAGGCTTGTTACCTCCCGAACCGAGGGCTCGGATAGCGATATCGTTATCGTGTCGACCGACGGCACGGTTGAGCGCCGCCTGACCCCTCCGAACAGGGCTATCGACGTCTCTCCCGTGCCATCTCCAGATGGACGGCAGTTGGTCTTCTGCTCGAACCGAGGGGGTGGTCCACAGATCTACACTATGGGGATAGATGGATCGAACCCAAAGCGCGTTAGCTTTGTAACCTCCAATTACTGTACCTCCCCGGCGTGGTCCCCGGCAGGCGATAAAATTGCGTTTGTATGTAGGGCGGATGGAAATTTCCAGGTCTTCATTAGCGATCCCAATGGAGAGAACGCGCTTCAGCTGACGAGCTCTGGCAGTAACGAGGATCCTGATTTCTCTCCAGATGGCCGCTATTTAACCTTTGCCTCTACCTACTTTGGGGGCGGATACAACATCGCCATCATGCGGGCCGATGGAACGAGCATCAAGCAGATCTCAAAGGCTCGCGGGGGTGACTTCGAGCCTACCTGGGGCCCACTTCCGGAGTAGGAAGGAGGCTTTGCTGAGCAAAGTCATTTCAACTTCGTTAAGTTGAAGGTTAAGTGCTTGCCAGGCGAGTAGTTGTCGAGTATCAAGTAGGCACCGCATCCAACAGCGTATGGGGAGACAGATGTTCATACGAACAGAATGTTTTCCTGGGTTTAATCACCTACGTTTGATGGAGAGCGGTCGGAAAGGCCTCTGGGAGATCTGTTGCAGAACCGAACCCCGTAACTAAGGGTGTATGGGGTTGCAGCGTTCAAACGGGTTCCGAGTGTCGAAGGTCAGCTAAGTCGGCGCCACGGTTTCAGTGAGCGGTGGAAAACTGGTCTTTACATGTTTTAATCCACTTTTGAGGAGATAGAGATATGCGAAGTTTGAAGGTATTAGCCGTTTGCGCTATTGCTCTCTTGGTAACTGGTTGTTCGTGCCGCACGAACACTGGTGAGGGAAATATCGGTGGTGGAGATGGAGGACCGCTTAAGGACATCCATTTCGCTTTCGATTCATACAAGGTTGATGCTACAGCTAAGAGCATCGTTGCAGCGAACGCTGAGTGGCTCAAGGCTAACCCTGGCAAGACCGTTCAGGTAGAAGGTCACACTGACGAGCGTGGAACTGCTGAGTACAACATGGTGCTTGGTTCAAACCGAGCTCGTGCTGCTGCTGACGCTCTCCGCGCTGAGGGAATCGATGGTTCAAGCCTCAGCACCGTTAGCTACGGTGAGGAGCTTCCAGTAGACCCACGCCACAACGAAGAGGCATGGGCTAAGAACCGCCGTGCTCACTTCAAGGTGAACTAAATAAGTCTCGCTGAGTGGGTGCCGCAAGTTACGTCTTGCGGCGAAAACGAGGCGGATTTATATGGACCCTAGGGCGAAGGTATCCTTCCCCTAGGGTCTTTTCTTTTGGGATGTTTCAAACTATGCGCAGAGTTGTTTTGGTTGGCGTTGTCGCTCTCTTTTCTGGGTGTGCCGCGAGTGGTGGCGGCATGAAGTCACTTGAACGGAGTGTCGCTGACCTGCGAGCGATGCAAGCGGAGCAAACCGAGGCGCTTAACTCCCTTGATTCCCAGTTGAGGACCCTGGCAGGTCGCGTAGAGGAGCTTGAGTTCTCGCAGAATAAACGGATCGGCTCAGAGGTCTCCGCGTTGAAGGAGGACCTCTCTCACCTTAAGCGACTTGTGCCACCTCCAGCCGCTGTTCCCGTTCCAGAGCTTGAGGCTGATGAGGCGTGGGCCTCGAATCTCCCCGCCGAGCAAGCGCAGGTCTTCGTTGACGGTCTTGGCTTTATTCGTGAGGGGAAATTCGCCGACGCCCTTCCTCTTTTGAGGGAGGTTGCAGACCGAACTGAGGGCACTCCGAAATCAGCTGTTCCGATGTTCTGGCAGGGTATCGCTCACGATGGCCTTGCGGACAATAGAGGGGCGTTGAGAGCCTACGCAGAGGTCGCTACGCGGTTTCCTAAGAGCAACCGTGCTCCGACCGCTCTCTACCGTCAGGCGCTCGTCCTGGCCCGTTTAGGAGACCGAAAGACGGCGACGCTAAGCCTCAGAAAGCTCGTAGACGACTATCCGAAGTCTCCCGAGGCTTCGATGGCCAAGGAAAAGATAAAAGAGCTAAAGTAACCCTACGCGGCACCGCTGCTTGTCTGTAATGTGGACATATCGCCGAGCGTACGAGCTTACATGAACCGATCTACCGTACCCCATCTCCTCCGTTTTCCCGCTCTGGTTCCCTCACGGCTCAAGGGTGGGGTGGTTACCCTTGGAAATTTTGACGGGGTGCATCTCGGGCACCGACATGTGATTAAGGCGCTCCACGAGGTGGGAGGAGACCTGCCTCGAGTGGTTGTTTCGTTCTACCCGCACCCTGTTCGTGTGTTGCGGGGCGAGAAGGAGCCACGAGCTCTCAGTAGTTTTCGAGAAAAGTGGGAGCAGCTTGGGGAACTGGG
>JAIXPR010000047.1 GCA_027486155.1 Pseudomonadota bacterium
ATGCTCACGCGCCATAAAGCCGAGGGCGTCATCGACGATCCAGCGAATCTTGTCCTCTGGAAGTCCATTTAAAGAGGCGTTTTTTTTTTTTTTTTCTATCGCGCGCTTAGCGAGATCGACATGGGTTACCGTCGCGTAGGGAATGGCTGCGCAGTAGCAGGTCGCGAGTCCGGTGTAGGCGAAGAGGTTTAAGATTTTGAGGGGGCGGGCACCCTTGTCGCTCAGTCGCTCGGCGATAGCTTTAACTTTTGGAAGGTAGAGGGCGTGTTCGGGGAAGATGCCGACCTGTCCGTTTGACATAAGTTCAAGTTCGAGACGAACCCCGGCGACCGTCGCCTCCCATGTTTGAAAGGGCTTCCCGGATACCTGCCAGCGGTCGGGGGGATTATAGGACGCGTCAGCGTCCTCCCACACGGATGCCCGCTCCCGGCGGCGCCAGGTGCTTAAGGATGAGGGGCGGTCGATAACGGTGGAGCCAAACTGCTCTAGTTTGCGACCCTCGCCCGAGTCGAGAAGTGTATAGCCTTCAAATGGAATCGTCATGCGGATCAGTATGGCATGGAGTAGGGGTTATTTCGACAGAGGGGAAAAATGGCAGCGTTAAGGAGGCCTTAACTCTTAGCCCCCTCACTAACCTGCTCCTCGAATTCCTCGAAAGATGCTCGGTCTACTCCGCGGTGTATCATTCTAAAACGGAAGACATCGCGAAACATGGAGAGAGAATCGAGAATGAGGTTGACCTTGGACCCTGGAATATTCTTCCAATTAATCGGCACCTCTTTGATGTTCAAGTTGGCTTTGTGTGCCATGTAGAGCAGCTCCACATCGAAGCTAAATCGATCCGCGCGCTGCCGCCGAAAAAGGAAGAGGGCTGCTTTGCGGGTGAACATCTTGAATCCGCACTGCGTGTCGGCGATCGATGGTAGCAAGATCAGATTGACGCACTTATTGAAGACCCTTCCGAGAAAGCGACGATGGAGCGAGGTCGCGACCTTGGTCTCATTTGAGGCTAACGCGCGAGAGCCGATAGCGATGTCCGCGCCTTCGCGCAGAGCGGCGTCTAATCTATCGAATTCCTGGATTGGTGTGGCGCCATCCGCATCAGCGAACAGAATGCTGGCGCCACGGGAGTTGAGAACACCAAGGCGGACCGCGTGACCTTTCCCGTAATTTCTCGGTAGTTGAATGAGTCGCACTTGATTGCGAACTCTCTCGAACTTTCGCACGACCTCCGTGGTACTATCGGTGCTGCCGTCATCGATGACGAGGACCTCATAGGAGATGGATTTGCGATCAAAAAAATCGATGAGGTCAATGAGAGTCGGAGGAAGACGCCTCTCCTCGTTGTAAGCAGGCACGACAATACTTAGGTCGACCTGGGGCGAGGTGACCGGTTGTTGCTCGATCCAAGTAGTAACGCGCTCGTTGCCGTGCGCTTTTTCAGAAGACATATGACTCACAACTGACTGCGTCGCCGAAGCATACATGATTCCTCCGGGGGCTGCGATACCCCGCGAGGAACACCTTGCATTGATAACATACTGAGATGTCATGGGATAGCGGGTGTCTGCGACCTTCGCAACCGGGTTTGCGCAGCGCGAGAGGGGCTTTTGTGTGTGAAAAGGAGCCAGGTGTGTCTGTATACTGAAACGGATGCGCGTGAGAAGCTCGGGCAGGGCACAATTGAACGATAGGTAGCGTATTCGGATAGTAGATTCTGAGGTTCTGTATCAAGGAAAACTTAAAGCGGTGCGTGATACCGTGGAGTATCCGGACGGGCGCTGCCATAAACACGAGACCATCGAACATCCCGGTGCCGTGGTTATCTTGCCTATAACTCAGTCTGGCGGCGTGGTGTTCGTTGACCAGTATCGTCACTCGATTCGGCGAAATATCCTCGAACTGCCGGCGGGAACCCTTGAGAAGGGGGAGGATCCAGCATTATGCGCCGCGCGTGAGCTGATGGAGGAGATAGGAATGGCCCCAGGCGAGCTTATCTCTCTCGGCACGCTGTATCCGGCCCCGGGCTTTTGTGATGAGCTTCAGTATCTTTTTTGCGCTCGTGACTTGCGCGAGCAAAAGGCAACGCCCGATGAGGATGAGTTCATAACCACGGTAGAGCTAACACGAGCTGATATCGATGAATCGATTCGTACCGGTAGACTTAACGACGCAAAGTCCTTAGCGCTCGTGCTTCGGGCGATGCTATCGAATCTTTTGTAGGGAAGTGCGTGTGGCGATAAAGTGGAATGCTTTAAAAAAAGCTCAGGGTGTCTTCGGTGGCGGACTCATGGTCGTATGCGCCTTCGTCCTGATGTGGGTTGGGGTTTCGTCGGATGTCTCCACGGATAATCAATTAAGCGGCGTGGTCAAAAAAGCCATAGATATCGACGCTGAGCATCCGGACCCCAACGATAATGGAAAGATCGTTGTCGCCGCGGCGCCGTGGACCACCCCCGATCGATATGAGGACGAATTTCTGCGGCCGAGTGGACCGCTCCTCCTGCAAAGACGTGTTGAGATGTTGCAGTGGGTGGAGGAGCAAAAGGAAGGGAGCGTGGCGCCCGTCTACACGTTGCAGTGGGTTGAGGGGCAGGTGGATTTCTTCAGGTTCCAAGTGCCGCAGGGACATGAGAATCCGCTTCTCTCAATTCCCGGCCAGAAATACCAAGCTCAGCAATCGAAGTTTGGCGCTTTTAATGGTAGCCGTCTCCTTCCCTTGATTCAAAAGTTAGAACCTTTGAACCTCACACCTGAGATGCTCAAGGATTCATCCCTTGAAATTTCAGAGAATAAACTCGTGCTTCGAAGAAATCCGAGCATGCAGCTTCCATCGCTTGGCGATACTCGGGTGTGGTACGAGGTGCTTTCTCCAGGTGATTACACCGTGCTAACGGTTCAGGAGGATGAAAGAAGCCTGGTCGGCGCGCAAGCGTCAACACAACTGTTTGTTGAGCCGGGGCTCTTCGACTCGAATGAGCTTCTCGTGAGACTTGAGGGAGGGTCCGATGCTAGTTTTCGTCGGATGTTGTACCTTGGAGGATTGCTCTTATGCGCGGGACTTTTGTCGCTCATGATGCCACACGCGCCTAAGTTTGATTTAAACCCTTACATGAACGTGAGAGGCTCACTCGCCGTGTTGATTGCGAGCATTGGTCTCTCTTTTGTGGTGACCTCGCTGTTCTTCTTGTTGTCGTTTGCACGGTAGGGCCCGACTCCTGGCGGGCCGTATGACAACTGGAGGTATCAAACTTCATCGACAGGCGAACGATACGGCCCGCGAGGACGCGGGCCCTACCAATCAAATAGGCACACATCTCCTCCCGCAATGACTATCGATCGCACGGTAGGGCCCGACTCCTGGCGGGCCGTATGACAACTGGAGGTATCAAAGATTCATCGACAGGCGATGCCATATGGCCCGCACGCCCTACCATTTTATATACCCACCCCGCTAATGATACCGCGTATCCGAGTCATCGTCCGATTTGGAGCCCTTTACGACCCGAAGGCCCGCTTTGCTCTTCAGTCGTTTTAACTTCCAGTTATAGTAGGAGAGTTCTAGTCGTCGCCGAGCTTCTGATAGATTGAAAAGACCTCGTTTGTACATGTAGAGGTAGGTTACACCGGCGGCGATGAGATCAGGGAGAACAACGAGCACTCCCGCAAATACCGCGTTCAGAAGTACAAACCCTAGTCCGATAAGAGCGAAGGTCTCTCCGCGAAGGGGAGAGCCCCAGAAATTAAGGAGCTGTCGAGAGAAAGCGGCTCTCAGTCCGTAGGCAATCCAGATGGTTGAGATGATCATGGATGCGCCGTGATACGCGAGTGGATATACCGAGGGTAGAAACGCGCACAACGCGAGGGTTGCTAGTTCAGCGAAAAAGGGTATGCCGAGGGCCACGGTGAGAAAACGCTTTTTCCCCCAACTGTCCTCAAGGGAGCCTCCTATGCTGTAGATGATAAGCGCTCCAAAAATGATCTCCATCGGATGTACCGCCACCAGTATTCCGGTGAAGGGCCGCCACACCTCAAAGCTCGATAACACTAATCCGGGGACGAAGAGAAAGATTAATCCGCCGAGAAGTCCGTTGATGACCGACATCGCGATCATCGCGATCGCCAGTCTATGCGCTGAATGGTGGAAGGAGATCGCGGGAAGGGCGGCTCTGGGATTCATGCGGTCACACGTGATGTAGTATGTGGGTTATGTACCATCGGTAACGTTTTTCGCGGCGTCGTGAGAAACGGATTCAACCGGATTGTTCTACGGTACCCCGAATAAGAGGGTGTCGCAATAAAGCGGAAAACACCGGTCGGCCTCGTTTATGACGAGCACTAGGCACTGGATTGAGCCATGGTAATCAAATGAAGCACATAGTCACCGGCCTGTGCGGAGCGATCTCGCAACGTCTATGTTCTGACTCAAGTATCCTGAAATTTTGCATAGTTATCCCTTTCTAGGGAACGCGACCGAGGTCGAGAGCCATAACCATTGGTAGAAGGTGTTTTTTCGGCCCTACGGAGTTTTCTATGGAATTCAGCATTATCACTGAAGCTCGCTCAACACGAGAGAGGGGCGCCGCTCTAGTTGAATACGCTTTTCTCGGAGCCCTGGTTGTCACCATCAGCCTCGTTTCACTCGAAGCTCTCGGCATCTCCACAGGAAGCGAGTTGCTAGCCATGCTGCGAGGGGTAACGGGCACGATCCCAGCGGTTCAGTGATCGATCTCTCGAGTTATCGGCCTGGACGTGCGCCCCGCTGTATACCTACTGACTTAACAATTTACGGATGAGCACAATCCGCTCTCGAAGCTGGCTCTCTGTGCAGGCAGTTTGGCTTTTGACCCGCTGCTGAGCGTTAAGTTGAGCGTGAATTTGAGCGTGAGTACGCGCTGTTCGCTTGTGGTACATGTTTACGAGCTTTCGGACCTCCGCGCTGAGATACGCCTTCTCCTCGGCGCGGGTGCGACGCTCGTCGAGGCGAGCGGTTACCTTTTCTGTCACCACTGAATGAAGCTCTTCCTGCTGGCTGGAGCCGAAGAGGGTTAATTGATTTCCATGAACGATGACGGAGTTGAGACCACTGTTTCGTGACGCGAGCGCCTCCCAGGAGGGAGCCTCTTTGGGCTTGTCCCGCTCCCGCTCTCGGTCAAACTCATCGTCGTTCTCACCTTTGGGGCGGATGCAGTGCCGAATCTCATTCTCGATCTCTTCCGCGAGTCGGGTGAGTGTGGGATCCGCTGGAAGGTAGCAATAGGCAACCTGAAGGACATTGAGAGTGGGTATCCGTCGTACGATTCGGCCAAGAAACTGACGAAAGTACATCTTGGTGCGCGTCGTAGTCGCGTACACACCAACGCGAAGCCGCGGAATATCTACTCCCTCACTCACCATGTTACACGCGACAAGCCACGGCTCCGAGGAGTCTCTAAATCTCTTGAGTTTTCGGGCCGCCTCTGATTCCTCTGAGAGCACGACGACAGGTGGTATCTTGGTTATGGAGGTGAGAAGCTTAGCGAGTTTGCGAGCGGATGTCTGGTCCGCGGCGACGAGGAGCGCGCCCGCGTCGGGGTGCTCTCGTCGGGTTTTCATGAGCATCTCATGCGCTTCCCGCAACATCGGCTCGATCCATCCGCTCTCCGTGTCAAGTGCCGCCCGAAGGCGCCGAGATTGGCCCATCGCGTCGAGCTCGTCTGAGAAGAGAGCGCTCGCGTCCCCCGATACATCGCGCCATGCCACCTCTCCCCCGTAGGTGAAAAAAGCGGTGGGTCGGCATACCCCCTCCTCGACAGCGCGACTGTAGGAATACGAGTAGTCGGCGAGCCCAAATCCTGATTCATCGTAGGTGACGAACGGAATGGGCGAATTGTCGCTTCGGAAGGGAGTTCCGCTTAGACAGATGATAAATCGCGCCTCGTGGAAGGCTGCTCGGAGACCGTCTCCCCACGAGAGTCCATCGCCAGCGTGGTGCACCTCGTCGAGGATGATGCACGCATTGTTGGTGAGTTTGCGGAAGAGTCCAGGTTTTTGGGCGACCTGTTGGTAGGTCACCACAAATCCATCGTAGTCGCCGCTCAATATCCCCTTGCCATTCGAGAACGAACTGTCGAGATGGAGGTCCATGTTGGCCGCTGAGCGTGCCCACTGCCCCTTGAGGTGCGCTGTAGGGACCACGATGCCGATCCTGCCGGCCCCTCGTTTGCGAAGTTGATGCATCGCGAGGACGAGCGCCGCGGTGGTTTTACCCGCTCCGGGAGTAGCTTCGATGAGAATCGATTTGTCTCCGCGCAAGACGCAGTCTCGGTAGACACCGAACGCCTCCTGTTGCCAGGGGCGGAGCTTGATCTCTGGAGATGGCTGATTGGGCTGAGACTTAACAGCGCGGGCGACATTCATGGAAAAACTAACTTCCGAACTACGAGACAAAGGTATGTGGTAGTAAAAGGAAGATCGTCTGTCGAGAGACAAAACCTTGAGAGAAAAAAATTCTCTCTCTTGCGCATTGTTGAGTGGCTTGTATCAAGCGATCGATTGGATAAATGCCAGGGGGATTTGAGCGCGTGGGATAA
>JAIXPR010000302.1 GCA_027486155.1 Pseudomonadota bacterium
ATGAAATCTTCCTTCACTACGTACAACACACGAAGCTTACCACCGGTTCAGCGCTCCACTGGTACCGTCGTACCGCCGCCGATAACTCCTACCAGTGTATCGGGCATGTGGGGGCTTACGCTATTAAAAGTTATGTTATAGGAGACGATACCCTTTTTCCAAAAAATAACGGGCCCGGAGGATCGTCCTTCACCACGCCACAACTCTGTGAGAGGATCCCCCTCATGCCAGAAGCCGCTATTCCCCAATCAACCCAACGAACCGATACCCCACCTTTGAGTCGGGACCTCCGATTTACTCACTCATCCGCAATGAGTGAGGTGCTCAGAACACTCGCGCACGCCCAACGGATCGTGGTCACGAGCCACGCCAATCCCGACCCCGATGCCTACGCATCCTCGGTAGCTCTCACTGTGGGACTGAGAAAGCTCGGCAAAGAGGTCGTGTGCGTCAACCATTCCGGGCTTCTTTCGCAGCTCGCCTACCTTCCTCTCGTGTCGGAGGTACGCACAGATTCACCGCTCTTACACCCTGACCTCATAATCGTCACCGACTGCGCCGCCCTGCATGGCATTGGTCGAGAGATCACCGAGCTCAGCGCCACGCCCCTGCCGATCATGAATCTCGATCACCACCATCTCTCGAACAAAGGGTACGGCACCTACAACCTCGTCAGCCATGAGGTCTCATGCGCATCAGAGCTTGCGTATATTATCCTGCGCGATCTTGGGGTCGAGATCGATCCCGATCTGGCAACGCTCCTCCTCGCCGGCATCTACAACGACACCCTTTCGCTCCAGAAGTTAGTCAACTCCGCCGAAACCTTTCAGGTGGTCAAGGAGCTCTTCGCATGTGGAGGAAACCTTGAGCGATTCGTCGATACCATGTACCGAGATAACTCACTTGAGCTCTTGAGACTTAAAGGGGAAATCCTCTCTCAGATCGCCCCCCTGTGCGAGGGACGATATCTCCCCCTTGTACTCGACCTAGCGGCACTCGCTCAGAGGAATTTCACGGAACACGATCTCGCCCCCCTCAAGAACCTTCCTATGGAAGTGTCAGGTGTCCTTATTGGCGCTGTCGTCCGAGTTGACGGGGATCTCTGCAAGGTAAGTCTCCGCTCAAAGGGAACGTCCGACGTGCGATCTATTGCTGAGCATTTCTCCGGGCAAGGGCACCTCAATGCTTCGGGATTCTCGTATCGAGGATCGGTGACGGATCTGCTGCCCCGATTGGAGGCGGCGGTGAAAGTTGTGTTTTAGAACCGCTACGCAGCTCGTGGCTCTATTTTTTCGATTAAAGCCGCAACCTCTACCGCAAAATATCAATCCCCTTGGAGTCGATTATATTGAGAAGTCGCAGCGCCGCGTTCTGCGGCTTAACCTTCCCCTGCTCCCACTTCTGAACTGTGGAGGGGTTCACGTTCAAAAGCGCCGCGAACACCCCCTGACTTACACGCACCCTATTTCGTAAATCACGTATCTGCCGCGCGCTTAGACTCTTCACGGCAGGTATATCGAGTTCCTCCAGCTGTGCTACCGTCGCTTTGGGAAAGCCAAGCTCCTTTGCGGCATCGAGTAAGGTTTGGGATAGAGATTTTTTAGTCATAGTCTAACCTTCAACAGGGACAAGCTTTCCTTCAGCGCAGAGGCGAGCCCTGTCCTCAGCGGATATTTTCAAAAACTGCTGCGCGAATACCCTCACCTGCTGAACCTCGTTTTCGGAGAGCTCGTCGCTCTCATTCTTCATGTAACCATGCAGGAAAAGAGCAACATCCCCGGCTCTATAGAGCACTATAACCCGTCCGCCCCCTCTCTTCCCTCTACCATGAACTGCCAAGCGCTTTTTATAGACATGGCTGCCCAAACGATCCCCAAGCAAGCCTCTCTCCATCTCGGCAAGAGCATCGAGAAGCATCGCGTCCGCTACCCCAGCTTTCCGCGCCCATTTGGCAAAATCCTTTAGTTTGTAAAGCTCCTGAGAGCTACGAATCACTTTTGTCACAGTCGTACCCACTACCGGGCACTATAGTAACTATTAATATAGTAATGGTTACCATAGCGACCTGTCAACTTACTCGTGTGCCATGGAAAGAGATCGTTCCGCGAAAAAAGACGAACTCAGCCCACGCAGATACACTATGCGCATATCGCACTTCAGGGCTTTGAGTTGCTTAGCTAAAGGCGACGCTACCTCTTCCTAACGCCAAACTGCCGGGCAAGAATGCTTGCGGCTATTCGCTTCCCCTCAAAGATGGGGATTACCCAGCCCTCCAGTGCACTAACCCACTGCTTTTACCCTCTTTCGCCATCAACCGCTCACTATGAGCCGCGAGCTCCCAACCACCCCATAACCGTTACAGGGGCTTGGTGGATAACTCGCTACCACCGAGATAGAGAGCAATGAGGGAGCACCGCTCACATAGACGGCCACTCAGGCATCTCCTGGCGATACTAACTATCGCCCTTATCAGCCTAGCCTGTGTCTTAGCCACGGAGCGTAGCGCCCCCCACAACCGCGCTGAAACCTTTGTGTCCCCATCACGCGCAACCCTCGCCTATCAACGTAAAGCGCTCCGAGCGATCGCTCGTGTCCGAGGGACGAAGAGGGACAACGGAGACAAAGCCGCTGCGGAATGCTTTGCGACCACTGAGGAAGAAGCTCACGAGAGGATAATTCAAAAGATCTCCCCTGACCTGGCCTCTGCCGACGTGTTCAGTATGGGCGTCTCAATGGCAGGCTACGTATGCACCGAAGGGTTAACCAAAACGGAGAGAGATACGATCCTAGAAGCCTTCCGAAGGAACTTCCCCTTAAAGCCACAGATCAGCGTGAACACGCAGTTCGAACCTCCCCCCGATGAGGAACAGGTACATGCGCTCATTGAAAACGAACTTGGCAGAGACCGATACCTTCAACACATCGCCACCTGCGTTGAGAGCGAGAACACCTCCTACCAGCAGTTTGACGATCGCGTCGAGGAGACGATGGCCGGCGTTCTCCATTTAACTGAACAACAAAGAGCTGCGCTAAAAGAGGTAAGCGACAAGGTTCGGAAGTTGTCCTCTAGACGAAACAATTCCGAGATCGTCCTGAACATTGATGAGAATCTATTGCCTTCGCCGGACCGTTCGTTTGAGGCGCGACAAAGAGCGCTCATCTCCGTAGCTCAAGAGGGGTTCGCTATCCTCACGGAGGAGCAAGCACAGATCTACCGCAACCACCTCACAACCACATTCCCGATCTTTGACCAAATGGCGCTCTCCTCGGAGTACTTACCGGACCCAGAGCAGGTTCGGGCTGACCTGGAGAGGGACGAGCTTGTCCCGGCACAGATAATACAAGTCTCTCAGTAGGTACGCCGTCGGGAAGGTACATCCTAGAAATGTGACCCCTTCAGACCCCGCTACGCAGCCAATCGCTTTATCTTTTTGGGACTCCTGATCTGACTCAACTCCCAGTTGTTTTGCAGATTGAGCCAAAAATACGGAGTTGCACCGAGTGCCTGTGAGAGCTTCAGCGCCATTTCAGCGCTAATGCCACGCTTGCCTCGGCAAATCTCATTAATAGTCTTGGGCAACACTCCGATATGTTCGGCAAGCGCGGATTGGCTTACCCCAACTTCATCGAGTTCATCCCGCAAAACCGCCCCCGGGTGAACGGGTGTTGTATGCATCGTATTCTTGCTCATGCGCCTTCCTCAACTCAATGATAGTCAACTATCTCAACATCAAAAGCATCCCTTCCGTCCCACCCGAAGCATATGCGAAACCGGTCGTTTATACGAATGCTGTATTGATTCTTTCTATCTCCCCTAAGAGCCTCGAATCGGTTGCCCGGAAGCCCCTGGAAATCCTGAAGGCTAGTGGCAGCGCCGATTCGGGCGAGCTTTATCCTAGCTTTCTCATGCAACTCCAGAGGCAACAGCTTTCGAGCCTGCTGTGATGAGATGCCGTAATTCACATCTTCAGTTGCCCTATTCCTAAAGCTCTTAATTGCCATAATACCTATTATACCACCTAGTGGTAATGATGTATATTAGTCCATGGAAGCTGCGGAGCCCAACAATCACCACCATGTGGCGAAGCTAAGCTCCTGATTCGACTATGAGCTGTGCCAGCTCGACACCCCTCCCTCAAAAGATTGCTCCATTAGGGGCGTGTCCTTCGCAAACGGCTCATTCACTTTTCGTAGTCACTACAAGAAAGTTGCGCACAGCACGCCCCTGCGACTGATACGCTCACCCGGCTTGCCCCCGCCCACCACACAAACCCGTCTCACCCAGTGACTCACCCCCTTCCCTCGCGCTCTCCCCAGGGATACACCCTAACCGCTTAAACGGTATTGAACCCATCCCCCACTACGCTAGAATACCTGACCCATACGGCCACAACGACCTCTATGCGACTACTCCATCTTCTCCTTCTCGTTCTCCTCGTAGGGTGTGGCCCCGGTATCCGCTATCGCCCAGGAGAGATCCCCCACCCCACCACAACCGATCTGAGTGACATCC
>JAIXPR010000158.1 GCA_027486155.1 Pseudomonadota bacterium
ATGGATATCAACCTCCGAGCAGCCGAGATGTTTCCTGAAATACCGCTTCACCTCGGTGTAACCGAAGCGGGCATGCTCCCCATGGGGGAGATTAAAACTCGAATCGCGTTCGAGAACCTTCTCGTCAAGGGAATCGGTGACACCGTGCGAGTCTCTTTAACATTGCCGCATTCCGAAAAGTACAAAGAGATTGAGGTAGCTAAATCGATCATTGCGGATGTGTATGCGGGTCGATTTCGCTCCGTTCCTCGTTTCGAGCAACAAGGACTTAACATTATCTCGTGCCCTTCATGCTCTCGAGTTGAGAATGAGGCATTTGTTGAACTGGCGCAAAAAGTTCGAGAGATGACGCAAGAATTCGCTGACCGCAAACTCACGATCGCGGTGATGGGGTGTCGCGTAAACGGCCCGGGAGAGACCGATGACGCCGATCTCGGACTGTGGTGCGCCCCGAGCCATGTTAATCTGAAGCGGCGAGGAGAGTTGGTGGGGCAATTCTCCTATGAGGAGATCGTGGGGCGGTTGAAACAAGAGATCGATAACCTCTCCCCCTCAAACTAATTGCGTAGTTTCGCGTTACGTATGTCACAAGCGAGCAAGGTTTTACGAGGAATCAGATGAGGCTTGTGTCCCCCGGCTCGTTAGAGGGAGCGGAGAAGTTAGTTTTCGAGAACCTTAAGCCGTGGCTTCCGCCGAACGGCGTATGCGTTAACGTCATGCTAGGGCAGGACCCGTGGGATATTCGTCCACTCATTCTAATCAACGGAAAGGTCTCGCTCTATCGTTTCTCTCGCCCCCTCACGCAAGGGGCATTGGCCGCGCTTGTGGCGGAGATGCAAGGGTTCGCGGTAATTCCTGGATGGGAGATGAAGGTGGAGGCTCGGCACGAGGCTGAGCGCCTCCTTCTCATCCGTCCGGTGTATCCCCTTACGCTGGAGGAGGAACTTGAGAATGGAACCTCTCTCACTGGGCAGCGTCGACAGGACCTTGTCGCGGGTCTGATCGATGTTGTGAAGGCGCTTCGGAAACGCTCATTGGTACATGGGCATCTCTCACCGTCTAACATCGTTGAAGAGGGGGGCACAGTGATCCTCCTTGATCCTCGGCTCGGAGCCCTTCATTACTCGAAGGACGAACACCTTGCTCCAGAGACAAACGCTGGCGAGGAACCTCGTCCTGAAGCGGACCTTTACGGACTTGGAAGCGTGCTGTCGCGGGTACTAGGAGATGACGCTACTCACCAGCAGAGAGAGATCCTCGATCGCCTCCTTCTTCCATCCCCTCGCCAGCGACCAACCATAGAGGAGGTTGAGCGTGAGTTTATTCGCGCCCTTCCGGCGCAGACCCGCGCTTCGATGCGCGCCGGAAAATTTCTCACAAAAGGTACTCCTTCCGCGTCTCAGCCGAAAACGCCGGCTCGAGATGCCACTCCGGAGGTCCCCGGTGTGAAGCCGAGGGCGTGGCTGATGTGGAGCGCTGGAGGGGCGCTCGCCATCGCCCTTGCGGTGGCTGGTCTTAAGAGTTGGAAGCCATCACTCTTCAACGCCCTCGTGAGGCGGGTCGGCATCTTCGCTCCAGACTCCAACCCGGAATTCCAACTCGCCTGGGCAAGCAATGATAAGGGGAAGATGAGGGTCGTCGCGCAGGCCGCGATTCAGGATCACGAACAAGCTGCGGAGAACGCTATCATTGAGGATACGATGGCGGGGGCAAATCGTCCCGGCGTTGGATCTAATCTGCTGCGTGTCGCCTTAAGCGATCTGTGGATCGACGATCTCTCGCTTGCGGACCGGCGAGCAGCGCTCACGTTGGCGGTCATGCCGATCTATCCGGATGGGGTCAAAACCTTACCTCCTTTAAGCAACCTTCACTCCGGTGTGATTCTCGCGGTAGCCGGACAATCTCAAGCAAAGAACCCGAGTAAACAGCTTTCTGAGATATCGATCGATCGGCTCGTCTCTCTCGCCTCCCCGATAGGTCCGTTATTCGCCCAACTTCGAGCTAGTGGAAGTAAGACGCTCGGAGATCCTGAGGTGATAGCGCTCGCTGGTATCGTCTCCGGAAACCCTCCGGCGGATACCTTAGAGACTTACATTGGGGGCGATGGTCAACTTCCCACAACGTTGGCTCGCATCGCGATAGCGCTTCCGTTGTTGGCCGCGAATGATAGCTCAGCCACACAGTTTCTCGCGATTCTGCGCGACCGGGGTGGGGAGATCGGTCAAACGCTGAGCTGGTTTGATATCGACGGGCTCGGTATCTGGAGCAAGATTAACAGCGCGGACAAGCTCAGACTGGTCCTTGGGGAGCTTCCTGAAGGCCAGCTCGGGGTACAACACTACGCGGATTTGCTTACCTTTCCGCTCACTGAGGTCAAAAATAAAAGCGGACAGCTTTTACGGGAGCGGTTTCTCAAGGGGGAAAGCGACCAACTCCTGCTTGTGCTGGGCGGCGAGCAGAATCGGCTCTCCCGGGAGCAGACGATCGCGCTCCTTTCGGCTCTCAACCTTCATGTTTCGAAGCGCGCTCCCTACATCGAGATCCTTTTTCAGTTGAAGCCCTCGCCGGACATGGTGCTGCTCGTCCTTCTCGCTCGCAGCGACAAAGACAGCACCGATCATTTCAATCTTGAGGCGGCTCGATACCTCCGCAAAAACTCAGAATGGAGCGCGTCAACCGAGATGCTTCAGATATTAGCCCACCATCCTGAGCCTCTGGCGCGCTCTCTGGCTTACGCGAGACTCTCCGCTCGGGTTTCCGAGCAAAAGAAGATCCTTCAACAGAGGCTCTCGGAGGAGGGGGACAAGGGGCTCTCTAATCGGATTATGGAGAAGCTGGAGTTCGCGGAAAGCGCTCCAGCGCCGGCGGGTTTAGGCACCGTGGTGCCGTATGTGTCGCCGGGTGCAGGGACGTCTCGATAGCGGGGCACCCTATCTGCCTCCCAAGGCGCGTTTACCGAGAGCGTCCATCCGGAGGGCCCTCCGGGGTGCGTATCGGCTGTCGGCGCCAATAAAAAAGGCTCCGGGTTTCCCCGGAGCCTCCTCCTTCGTACTCACGCTCGCGCGAGAGTTAGATTCGGTATTACTGCTGAATACTGATATCGTTGAAGAAGGTACTGATGAGCGAGCGGAGAATGAAGGATCCAACCGCTACAGCCATCAAGCTGAACGCCGCTTTGTACTGACCGAACGCCGCCGACATTATCGCTCCGATACCGGAAGCGGCCATAATCAAGGCTCCGAACGAACCCTCAAGGTAAGTCATGATCGCGTTAACAGCGTTAGCAATTTTCTCATCATTGTAGGTAGTCTCGAGTTTTCCTTGCGCTATTACATCATGCGAAAGTCCGAGCCCGAGAATCGCTACACCCGCAACGAAGAGAGCGAGGCGAGCCTGCGTCTCTGTAGGAGCAACCATAGCCGCCGAAACCTTCTGTCCAACCGCTACATACGCGTTCTTAATTTTAGTAATCATACAACACCTTACAAATTATTTTTCGTTTCTTGTTTTCGCTTCGTTTGTTTGACGTGAACCTCACGTCCCAGTTTCATAAGTGTTATAGCAAGTTCCTCTTTTCTAGTTGCATAAGACCGGACAGTTTTACTTAAAAAAGATCCTATCGGAACTGAGGCCTGTAACCTATTGATATTGGATGGCTTTTACCCCGATTCAGGGATGCGCGGGCTCGCCCGTTCAGCGCTGATACGATCATGGGCCGCCTCTGTCCCTGAATGCCTCGATTCTCAGGGGCGTGGTGAGTTAAAGGAAAACTAGCCGGCAGCTTCCTCGGCGAGTCCGGGAAGAAAGCTCTCGGGGTCCTGGGCTTCGCCGTCTCTGCGGATTTCGAAGTGGAGATGGGGACCTGTTGAGGCTCCTGAATTGCCGACGGTGCCTATAATCTGACCTGCTGTGACCGTATGACCAGGGGTAACCTCCATGGAATCACAGTGGCCGTAATGACTTGTGATGCCATTCAGGTGGCGGATCACAATATACTTCCCGTACCCACCATGAGGATCGGCGTACATCACCTGTCCATCAGCGATAGCGCGAATGGGCGCTCCAACTGGAGCCGCGAGGTCTATTCCATCGTGATGACGTCGAGCCTTCTTGATCGGATGTTTTCGCACGCCGAAATCACTCGACATCCGTGGTCCCATGACCGGATAGACAAATGCCATGCGTGATGTGGATATCACGAGAGAATTAACTTTTGGGATCGCGAACGAGGAAGGTACGGCACAAAAAGTAGCCGCGAGAGTGAATCCCAGGAGAGTTCGTAGCGCGCTATGTGAGCAGCGGCTCTTCATCGTTACCGCCTCGCGGTGAGCGACTGGACTCGTTGAAAAGCCTCATCCTCAAGGGAGCTCGAATATCCACGAACTCGCGTGGCGCTTGAGGTCGTTCGTGCGCTCCCCTTGGTACCGAAGGTGACGAGCTGCGACTGAATCCATGCCCGCTGTCCGTTGGGGGCAAAAACACGGAGCCATTCACCCTGGCGGGCCTCTACGGCGAGGCGGGATCCCTTGGCTACCGTCATGAGAGATGAGTGATTCTTGCCAGGTCCGAGGCGAAGCTCCGCCTTCTCAACGTCAACCGTGGCGATCGTGAGGTCGGCCGAGCTCGCGGGGGTGGGCTCAATGTGAGGGGTCTCGACGCGAGTCTTAGCTACGAGAGGCGCGGAATCCGTGGCGCGAATTCGTGGAGCCGTCAAAGTTGCTCCACCAAGGCTCGCGCGGTTTCGCGCCTCGGAGATAGTCGCGAGGCGAGAGAGTTCGGTCTCAGCCATAGTGAGTTGTCCTCGGACCTCCTCCAACTGACGCTCAAGCCGCGCGATCCGTCGCTGACTAGCTTCTAGCTCCTTTTTGAGAGTGGTATTCGGTTGTGGAGCCACCTGAGGCACCGTAGGCTGAGCCACGCGCTCATGAGTTCCTACGCTAGCTGGTGGCGCAACACGCTTCGCTTCCTCCTGCTGTGGAAGGGGAAGGACCCCTTCATTGCCTTGCTTTTGAGGCTCTACCTGAGTCGGTTCTTGCTTGATAACGGGAGGCTTGTAGGTAGCGGGCTGTAACTCGGCTGGCTGTGCCGGTGCTTCCTGCAGCTCCTGTTCGAAAGCTCCTGGCCCTTTCGCGGACAGGCCCTCCAAAAGCGCTCTCTCCGCCGCGACGAGGGCGGCATCCTCTGCCAATCCCTGGGATTGGGCCAAGGTGGTAGTGACGAAGGCGCCGGCACCGACAACCAACGTGGCGAGACAACTTCTGAAAACCGAGAGTTTCTTTGACCTGCGAGCTACGACCATACTGGAAAGCTACCTAACCGAAGGGCGGTACTACCGCCTACTTGCCGTTATGCACACATATCCGCTGGTGTGACCTGTTCGCTTCATCAATTTTTTGAATAATGCTACGAGATTCTCGTAGATTCGGCTGGTTAGTTGAGACCTAGGGACCGCTTGATATCGTTGAGCTTCTCTGGCTGCACACCCTCTCGGTCATCCTCCCGGAAAACGGGGCGCGAGGAGCCCTCTGAATCCTCTCCCTTGAGAAGCTTATCCACGGTGATATCACCGGAGGCGACGGGATCTTTTTGGACCTTTGAATGTCTTCGGGAAGCGAGATAGGCGTCTACGTCATCCGGAGCGACAACCGACTTTGCCGAAGAGGGGGATCGGTACGCTGGGTCACCCGAAGCCGCCCCTCCATTGCCTGAGTGCTGAGAACCTGTCAGTCGAACCACCGCCACCAAGACCGCAAGCGCGAAGATGCCAACGATCTGCGCTTTACTGCGGAGAGGGGCCACAAAATTGGTGCCGCTTATCAGGCTCATTCTTATACCTTCTACCGGGACGGTTTTCGGTAATACTGCCATCGACCTTGGCGGATCTCAACTACCTCTGAGTGCGCTGGGCGGTAGTAGACACCCTCAGGATCTAATCCTGGAGGAACCTCAACCATATCTACCATCGGCTCCTCCCAGGTATACTCAACGACCCCCGGAACGTTCCGAACCTGATACTCAACCACCGAGGGAGGCGAAACAGGCTCCGGGCGGGAGCAGGCGCTCAGCCCTCCGATCCCAATCATGGCGACACTCACGCGAAGAGCAATTGCCGAATACGTTCTCATAACCCTTTCCTCCTAAAGTCCTGAATCCTTAAATCCAACATCCATCATGGCGCTTACAGCTCCGGAGACGCTGCCGCCCTCCAGTTCTTCGGTTTGGAAGTTGCCCATAAGCCGCTGTTGAAGATCCTTAGCTCCATACGGAGCGACATGAACAACCTCCTCCAGCGCTCTACTGAAATCCCCCCCGTGGCGAGTGATCACATCTTGGAAAAGCTGATTGTCGTCACCGTTGTTCGTGCTTACCCAGTAGAACGCGGGCTCGACAGGCAAGACGAGCGCGCCCTCTCCAATATCCGAGAGGAGGTAGAATTGAGACTCGACGCCCTTCACCGTGCGTAAACGCATGATCACATCGGACTGCTGCGGCGTCAAATTAAACGCCTCGGCGGTCAGGTGGAATTTATTGGGGTCCTGTCGGAGGAAGATCTTGTGCGCGCTATTTTGCACGATGGCTTGCCCACCAGATCCAACGTAGAAATCCTCACCGGATTGTGATGCCGCGATAACGATTCCTTTGCGTTTTCGGTAGAGTCGGAACGCCGTCTCGATGGTGTTCGACGCGGTTTTCCCGATAAGCTCATGAGCCTCGTCGAACACGAGCACCTTCCGGGTGTCGAGCTCGGACGGATCATTCATCACCGTGTCCGCCCATACCATCGCGATCTTGAGGAATACGCGTTGCAAGTCAGGGTTACGCGAGAGCGCCTTCAGATCGAACACGATAAAGCGCTCTTTAAGCTTGAGCGATCCAGGTCGATCAAAGAATCGAGCGTATGTCCCTTCGCCATAGTAATCGGCGATAAGGAGACTGATACGTTGTCGACGCCGAGCGCTATCCTCGGTCTCGTCAACTCGTCGTGGCGCGCGAAGGACCGAGACAACATCACTTAAGATAAACTCGCGCCGCATCGGTCCGCTGCGATAGATTCGGTGAGCCTCAA
>JAIXPR010000420.1 GCA_027486155.1 Pseudomonadota bacterium
ATCTGCATAAAAAGCGACCAAAATGGGTCTTTTTACAGAAAGTTTAATGAGAGTAGGGGGTTTTTAATTCCCCCCCCCCCCCTTTTTTTTGAAAACAGTTCTCATTCAATCAGTAGTAGCGGTTGACCTTACCCTTTCTTTGGACACCCATCAGATAGAAAGATCTGGGTTCGGCACCCCGTGGGTTATCTGTCCGCTTCTGTAGCTTGGCGGGACTCCTCCAAACGGACTGTGGGGTCTACCGCGGTTGTAGTCGTGACGCCAGGTACGCATAGTCTGCTTCACCTGTGCAAGGGTGAAGAGGAGATTCATGTTGAAGCTCTCAATATCGCAGTTCTCATAGGTTTGGTCTGACTTGCCGATTTTTCAGCGAAGGGATTACTGAGAGGCTGGACTCTGCTTGCAGCAAGGCTAACGTCGCCACACGTCAAGAGCCCGTTAACCCGTATTATGGGTGGGGCCTTACGTTGACGCCCATTGCTTTCCGCTACGTGTGCGCATTCAAACGTGTCGATGGTCAGCGCAGAGAGAGGGACTCGGTGCCAACTTCCCGCTCTCATAGGAATCGTTGCGGGGAAATTACCGAGTCTCCATGTTGATACCAGCACGCGTAAAGGTGTCGGATGGCGGTGAGAGAGCGGATTGAAGGGATAATTTTCGGTGTGCTAATCTCGCCGCATGCTCATGGCTGTCATAACTTTTTTCCTATTGCTCCTACAGGCGGCTCTATGGCTTCCAGAAGTGCTTGTTCGCATCCCGTTACCCATAACCCGCGGTATCGGTGAGTTTTGGCCTCTTATGAGGGGCTCCGCTATGTATGGGTTCCTTGGCGCCTCGCTCGTCGGTGTTCTGTGCGCGTTCCTTGCTTGCCGAAGGGATGCGGGGCTAGGTAAGGCTCACGCAATTCTTGCCGCGATGGCGATGGCGGGGTGTGCTCGTCTCTCCCGAATAATGGGCGATCCTCTTCCCTCCACCGCTCTATGGGGGGTGGCATTTGTGATGGCGATAGGTGCCGGCTATATATTTCGCCGTGCTGTAGCGTACCCACCATCACTCGCGAATCTAAACGCCGCTCCGGATTCAGCCTCCGGGGATAGTGAACCCAAAGTTGAGAGGATCTCCCGATCTGTTTGGATCGGAGTGGTGATAGTGCAAGCCTTTGCCGCAATATTTTGGGGGTATCGGCTTACCCAGAACCCCGGAGAACTCTACTCTTTCGGCACGAATGCCTTGATGAGCGCCCAAAGACTGCTTTTGGGACAACTCGATTGGAATGAATTGATTCTCTTTCATGAGATGACGCAAGCCGAGTGTGGCTATTCTCTGCCGTTCGTTCTCTGGCACGCGCTCTTCCAAATTTTGTGCGGGGGTATGTCCGTATTCGCCGGGCGATTGGCGATTATGGTGGCGTCCTGGCTCAGCGTGATTTTCATGTTTCGCGTTGGCCGTAGTATTGGCGGTGCTCGCTTTGGGCTCCTTTGCATGATCATCTTCGCGGCTCTGCCATTGACCGCCTTTCAGTCGAGAGTCGATGGGATTTTCGGATTCTCAGCTCTTTTAGTGCTGATAGCTCTCGACATCGTCCTCTCCTTCATTCGAAGACCTACCTTTGTGAGATCGATCTTGGTGGGATTCTCCGTCCCGCTCGTATGCTACGGGTTGGCGAACATAAAGTTGCTCTTTATTGCGGGCCTCCTGACCTTTATCGTTTCATTTTTTTACTCGAGGAATCTTCGACAGGGAGCCTGGAGACTTGTTTTTTCGTTCATGGTCGCGGGATTGGTTCTGCTTCCCCAGTTCACCAATCTCTCCCAAGTTAAACAACAGATGCGGGGACGGGGAGAGCATATATTCGGAGGGGTGCTTCAGCAGGCCGCTCTCAACGACCCGCAGGGACGGGGTTTGTGGGAAATGGCCAAGCTGCAGCTCGAGATCAATTTTGCCGGAATCTCCCATTCGATACTTGGTCCGTGGGATGATCAGGCAAGCACCCTTCCGAGCATTCTGGTCGTTCCCCTTGTAGTAGGAGTGGGTCTGTCCATCGCGCAGGCTCTTCGCCCCGACCGATTCTTTATGCTAGCAATCGCGGTTGGAGCTTATTTTGCCCCGTTAATCGCTATCCCAATGACGTGGAATCGGTTGCTGCTGCTTAATATTGCGCATACTCCCTTGATCGCGGTTGTGTGGTTCGAGCTCTATGAGATTTTTAAGAAAGCATCGCTCCGGCGTTTGTTGATACCGATGCACGTGGTGGCGTTACTGATATCTCTAGCGAGTGGCCTTGTAATCGCGACGTCGTTCCTACATAGGAAATCGCAGTTAGGAGAGGTAGTAAAGTTGATTGAAACGCAAGCGCACGGTCACGTGGTTTTCTTCACGGACAAGATAGAGACTAGTCTCAATTATCTACGTTGGAATCCACCTCTCCTCGGGCGTAGTTCCGACGCTAGTATCCCGGTTACTGGGATTCGTGAGAACGGGGTAGTAGCAACGAGCAGGGTAATTGAATTCCTCGAGATTCCAGCTCTCCTTTTGAGCAATGACCCAATCCCCCCGGAGCTATCCTCAAAAGCTTCGTGGAAGACTGAGCAAGCCCCGGGGAATCTCTCCGCGATGTGGCATAATCCAATAGGGATGGCGCGACGCCCGGTCGTACTTGCGGTTGATCTGCTGAAATTTGACTCCAGCAAGCCTCTGTTTTTTGGGCGGTTGTCCTACGCGAGCGCGAATCTGTTTGAGGCGGATATTCCTCATGAAGGTATCGACGTGCATTTTGACTTGAACGAGCCACTTGAAAAAGCCGCGCTCATGGTTCGAAAGGGTAGCAGTTACTCGGCGGCTGTAAAGGTATTCGTTGATGGATCGGAACTGAGCGTGCTTGAGGAGAGTGAGGCAACTGCTGACAAGCGAACCGTCTGGTTTTCTGTGACTGGTGTTCAGCCGGGACGGCACTCGATCAGGATCCTGCCGATCGCAGAGGGCTCAGAGAGTGCGGACGAGGTTGTTGTAGTGGGGGTACCCCCGGCTTCTGACGAGAAATAATTAATTCCGCGGGTTCGCGCTTTTGTGCCGCCGCATTCCGTGGTGGCCACTCCAATCTTGCCAATAACAACGCTGTTTGCTTGCTATCTCCCTGATATAACGAGTGGTATGCACCGCTACTTTCGTGCGCCGCATCTCAGTAATAGACACTGCGGTGTTAAAATCTATGAAGTTGCACAAACTTTAGAGGGGCAGGAGAGTAATTCGTGGGGGCTATGGCTTAGTCTGCGCCTTTGATGGGAGCTCCTTTAACCGAGTTTTGGGACCTACGCGAGCGAACGACGTGGCATTACATTGCGATAAAAATGTCGACACTGGTGTCGCGAGCACTAGCATCGCTGCCCTACCGTACGAGCCGTTACAGTATCGTCCCGATATCGATGGACTACGAGCCGTGGCGGTGCTGGCGGTTCTCCTGTTTCACGCGTTTCCCGATATCCTTCCCGGCGGTTTCGTAGGCGTCGATGTGTTTTTCGTGATTTCCGGATTCCTCATCAGCCGCACGATATGGGATGACATCCAACGAAACAAGTTCACCATTCGAAGATTCTACGAAAGAAGGGTACGGCGTCTCTTTCCCGCGTTAGTCCTGGTATTGCTCTCGACATGGTTGATCGGGCTAGCGATTCTTCCATGGGACGAATTCTCCAGGATCGGAAAGCATGTATTTGCTAGCTCTATTTTTGGAATGAATTTTTTTCTTTGGAATGAAGGTGGATACTTCGACATCGCGTCGGAGCGGAAGCCGCTCTTGCATCTCTGGTCTCTCAGTATAGAGGAGCAATTCTATCTCCTCTGGCCAGTTATTCTTATTCTTGTGAGCGGCAAACGCGCTCGAATCGTTTATACGCTAGCTCTACTCGGCGCTCTTTCCTTTGTGACCAGCGTCTTTTTTGTTGGGTCTGGGGATCGAATCGTTTCCTTCTATAATCCCCTTGGTCGGATGTGGGAGTTGATGTTAGGTGCCGCCTTCGCCTACGTATCTGCCTTTTATCCACAGAGTTTTAGCACGCTTCGTTTTACGGCGCCGTTGGGGCTCGCACTCATTTTAGGAAGTTGTTTGTTCTTTTCAAATGAGACACCTTTTCCCGGGTTCATGGCCCTCATTCCAATTGTGGGTGCCGGTGTGGTTCTCATATCTCCTTCGACAAGCTTATTTCACAAGGGACTGCTGCGTACCCGCGCTATGGTAGGAATTGGGTTAATCAGCTACCCCCTCTATCTCTGGCATTGGCCACTTCTTTCCTTTTCCTATATTAAGTTGAAAGGAGAAGTCCCAGTAATGTATCGGCTGGTGCTCTTAGGGCTAAGCTTCTTGTTCGCATGGTTAACCTACCGGTACGTTGAGCGACCCCTGCGGTATCGTGCGACCACTGGGACCGTATTTTGGGCACTTGTCGCCGCGGTCGGGTCGCTCGGACTTTTGGGTGGCGTCACCTTTATTGAGGATGGGTTCGTAAACCTGAGAGTTATAGCGTCGAAAGCACCATTTGCCGCTAATCCTCGGGCTTTGGAGGACTGGTTTAAAGGTGTCAGGTCAGGTACGTGCCATATTCAAGATGAAAGGATATTCGTCCATCCTCCCGAGTGTATCGAGCCAGTCCGCCCTCGCGTCTTACTGTGGGGAGATTCTCACGCCAGCGCACTCTATCCAGGTCTGCGCGCTCTACAGGAAAGCCGCACGTTTGGGGTGAGCCAACTTACTCAGGCGCATTGTCCGCCTCTCTTGGATTTTGAGTCATCGATTCATCGGCACTGTCAGCAGATCAATGACCGAATACTCAACTCTTTGACCGATCTCGCACCGGATGTAATCATTCTCCACGCTGCGTGGATACACCCTCAATATCCTCGTGTAGGGACCGAGATAACACAGAAACTCGCGCAGACATTACGAGAGATTAAGCGTCGGTCGTCCACCTCAAGGGTGATCGTCATTGGCCCACAATTGCAGTGGTTCCCCTCGCTCCCTGAGGTTTTGATCGCCCATTTCGAGCAGACCGGTTCTCCTCCTCCTGTCTACATACAAGCTCCGGATGGGGAAGTCTCTCTCAAGAGAAGACAGCTCGAGGAGCAAATGAGACCGGTTGTGGAGGGGGAGGGTGCAATCTACATCGCTCCACGCGATATCTTTTGTGAGAGGGAGAGATGCCTCACCCGAGTGGGTGATCGCAAAGAGGATTTGGTGGTATTCGACTATGGGCATCTCGCCACGGCCGGATCCACCTTCTTCATGGACCGAATCGCTAACCACCTGTCAATCCGGTAGGCGTGGTTAGACTGCGGAGAGGGAGCAAATATTTACTTTTTGAGGGCTCATGAGCGCTGCTCGGGGACTGCCGCTGTGCTGTTCGGTCGAGACGAGGAGTAGTAAGGATTTGAGTTATCTACTACAGTGAGCCTCACGAAAGTTGCCGGCAGAGATGATAGGCTATGGGAATTGGCGTCCAAATCTCTCTGTAAAGAGATGCCTGTATTCGCCGCTCTTAAGAGGGACTCGTACTGGAGTTAGTAATGCCAACAATTGTTAAGCGCGGCATCGCCCTCGTCGGGATTATACTCCTGTTCAATCTGCTCTGGTCCTACGAGTGGTACCTTGCGGATGCTTCTCCTAATCCTGAGGCGCTTGTGGCTCGGCCGAGTGTTGGCGCTCTTTATGAAAGTTATATCCATCACACACGGCAGCTAGCTGATGTTGAGTGGCACGCCGGATTGGTCGCGAATGGCTATGAGCGTCTGAACTCAAGCGAGGCGGGCTTTGACTGGTCTCGGCAGAGGAATTGGGCGTATTTCCCCCTACAACCGTACCTATCGCGTCCCTTCACGTGGGTCGGCTTTTCGCCCATCTTCGCATTATTTATCGTCTCGCTGATAGGAAGCGTCGCTCTGACCCTCACCTGCGTTGGGTTAGTTGACCGTGATCGGCCCGTCTGTGACCAAGCCGTACGAGTAAGTCTCTTCATGCTGGTCTTTGTCATCCCTCCTCTCGGTTGGATGACTAACTTTGTCGTTCCGGCAACGGCGATCTTCGTGGGTGCGTATGTGATCCTGCGGCGTATCTTGAGTCAGCCGCAAGTAGTCACTACGCCGTTGGTGCTGAGCGCCGCAGTTCTCCTACTCGCTTGTGGTCTCAGCAGAGTTCAGGGGATGGTGTTTTCTCTAGCAATCGCTTCTGCTTTCGTAGTTGCGGCGATGTCCTCGCAGCCGAGGAGTGTGAAGCTCAGCACCATATGGGTATTTATCGCGAGCGCGTTGCTCCCGGTCATCAGCATCCCCCTTATATTTCAGGTGGTCGCTAACGATCCCCTTGCTTTTCAGAAGATTCAAGCCGCGTGGGGACGAAGTGTAAGTCTCCCGTGGACGCCCATCGTACATGCTTTTACGTCAGGCTCTGCGGTAAACTTCGGTAATGGAACTGAGTTCCCCTTTACTATGGCGCGAATCGGTCTTTTTATCGCAGTGGCTCTGATAGGCTTCAGATACGTCGTAGTGGCCATGCGAAAGAGGACTGTCGAGTCTTCGCTTTTAGTTTTTGACGGGTGCACGGTAGTGATTGGTCTGGGTCTCATAGCCATGCCGTTAATGACATCTACGTTAATGTCAGCGCACCGCTACATGACCTGCTCGGCGGTACTCGTGGCCGTTGCTCTTAAACTTGGGTGGCGCCCATCGTGGATGCTCATTAGCCTCCTCATGCTGATCAGGATGGGGGAAGTAGTACTTTTTTCTCGGGGTTATTTATTTCTGATATGGTAAATGTCGGAAGGCGCGCGAATTCTTCCGGTCATCTCTTCGTCCACGAGCCGTAATGACAGCGTCGGTCCCTTTCAAATAAACGCATCGAACGCGTGTGTTGCGTTTGCATCAGGCGTAGTTCGTATTTCCCGCACTTCGAGACTTTCCTACATGTCTCTGCCAACTCGCTCTCTTTGAGGAGCCTCCTCGTTACGTGTTCCTCTCAGAAGCGATCTACTCGCCCAGCGGGTTTAAGTCAGAAACGTTGCAAATGACGCTCGTGATAGACATCATTTTCCATCCCTCTGTATTCGATGACGAATCAATGTGCCGAACCGAGGGGTTTTGGCACCTTGATGTGGCGAGCTGAATGGCCTCACCGTTGACAGCCTTATTGTGGAACGTATCCACAATCAAAAAATGTATGTGCTTCCAGTTGGAGAACGATTCGGATTCGTTGGCCTGGTCCCGTAGCTTCGTCCAAAGGTAGACCCAGTTGCGTGATATCCATGACTGAGCCTTGAACGGCTCTTTGATGAATTCAGGGAGTTGTTCCGTTCGGTAGAATGAGAGCAGGTTGGGACGGTTTTCAGGTGCGGAGAGGTGGTCCAGGAGTAGGAAGGTAAATTTGGATGGATCATACCCCTGTCCCAGGTCGGATACGACGATGGTTCCGGCTGGTGTCAGCTGCTGTATCTGTTGCGCCATGGCGATCTCAGGGGCTTCCCCATAACGCCAAAAGCGTCCCGAGAGCCAAATGTAACTGGTGTACGCGATGAAGCACGCGCTGGCGACCCCCACAGTCATCTGCGTGAGAACATGGCGCCACCTGTGGGCGCCATAGGTCGCGAGTGTTATGCAACAGGAGATAGCGATCGCGGCTAAGGAGTCGATAGCCGGATATATCGTTGACATTCGCTTTGCGTATGCCTGTGATGAAAGGATTCCCGGAAGGAGAGCCGCCACACACCATCCCAACATCACCGATGTCTCAAATCGCTTTCGTTGCGCCAAAAGAATAAAGAGCCCCACCATCGAAAATGCGACGATTACCCACGCCTCACTTCGCGCTGTTAGGTTATCGGTAGATGGAACCCATTCCTGATGAAACATGTACGGCATCTTATAAAAGAGGCCTTGTATGAAGTCCGCGCAGTGTTGCAGCGTGGTTGAGATGACAGAGATAGCCCTCGAAGCCAAACTCGCTTGTATCTCTTGGTTGCCCCATGAGGCTCGTGGGCCGGTGAGTGTGAAGGGATTGGTAAACGCGAAGCCGTTGCCGGCTGCATAGTGCGTAAGGGGTAGGCCGATAATCCATAACCCTAATCCCACGAGGATGGCTAACGTTTGGCGCCATGCGAAAAGGCCCGAACCTCGGTTATTGAGAGCGTAAAAGCCTAGCGCGATGAAGGGAATCGTCACCGCCGCTTGTCCGGAGGGGTATTGATGCCACGAGAGGCCCATCATGAAGGCCACGGCTCCATACCAGGAGAGCTTTTTGGTATCGGCGGCTCTCAGTAATGCGAAGCACAAAAGCAGGGAGGGCCAGGTCGTCACTCCATGAGGGTGCACGTCGGTGCGGCTCCA
>JAIXPR010000212.1 GCA_027486155.1 Pseudomonadota bacterium
CCCTTTCCCATCGGGCTCTTTCCGCCAACACAGCCTATGCTTGCAAACATACTTCCTGCCTATTTCAGACGATCTCTTGCTACGGTATGAAGCTGTCAGGTGGTACGCGCTCCTACCCACTTTAGAACGGTAAATTAAGCATTTAGCATGCCTTGCAGTGTCTGATGTGTCACGTCGCTAGGCCGATGATACGGTCTTTCCCCACATGCATGCTCTTTTCGCTTGGCTGACAGATCGGTCATATAACTTCGGGCCCGCCCCTATCACTGTCAACAGAAGTAACCCCGGACCAAAGAGAGAGAGAGTAACCCCGGACCAAAGAGAGACCCCGGACCAAAGAGAGAAAAGAGAGAGTAACCCCGGACCAAAGAGAGAAGAGAGAGAGTAACCCCGGACCAAAGAGAGAAGGCCAAAGAGAGAGCGAAGAGAGAGAGAGAGCGGTTCCCCCCAATCCCACATCACCTACGGCGCAGAACGAACACCGCGACCACCACGTTCCAGGTGGCGATTCCATAAACGCATTGATGCGCCACTGCGGTCAGAGAGCCGCACCCCACTCCAGGGTTGTTGCCACGCCCCTCCACGAAAGCCTAAACCGACTGCCCAGCCATCTGGCCACGTCGTGACATCTGCATCGCCACCGGAGGTCAATACCCCGTTGCCGTGCTTTGCGCCATTAAATGTTCGCCCCTCGGATCTCCCCACAGACACGGTGCGCTCATAGACATTCCCGCACAGATCCATAGCTCCATAGTACCCTGCGCCAGACGCTATCCGGGTAGTGTCCCCAGCAGCCATCGCACCTACGCGCATCGGACCTGCAACACCATTATTGTAGACACAGTTAGCCGCCGCGCTTGGTGCCTCATTCGGCAGTCCTGCGTTGTTCACTCCGGTGGCGCCCGTTAACGAGGTACTCCCCCACGCGTATTCACCGGAGACCGCTGGATAGGGTCCACGTGCAGCCGTCTCAAACTCTAATTCACTCATGGGGCGTAAGCCCGCCCAATCGAGGTACGCCGCGAGATCAGCCCATGAGATATAGTTCATGGCGACGGAAGCATACGTCGCTCCGCCCCCTTGAGCAGGCAACGTGGCATCGCCAGAGGTCCAGCTGACGTTGTTGCGATAGGTCAGGTTGTCGGTGTTCTTTCCAAGGGCCCCCGATGAGGTGATATCTCTCGTACTCTTCTGTGTCGTGGTTAGCGTATTAAAGAAAGCCACCCACTGAGATTGAGAGACCTCTCCCTTCATCATGTAGAACTTTTGATACCCCTTTGGAAATACGGCGGGAATGGTGAAGACCGCTCCAGTTATATCCTCAGTCTCTTGGCTGGTGGTCACGTAGCGATACTCACTATTCATCTCTCCAACCCCGGTACCAGATCCTGCCTGGGCCCCGGTTGTTATCGCGGACTCGCTCCCGATGTACCACGGGTCGTTATCGCCGCTCCCCTGCCTAAACGACGCTGTTGATGTCGCGTTATCTCCCGCAAAGAAGGCTTCGGTCGGCACATGCACCATCTCTATCGCAAACACCCGGATGTCGATCGTGTCATTCACGCCAACTCCGTCCTGTGTGTACTTCCAATTCAGTGAGAAGCCCGTCTTGGTAAACGTTCCGACCCCATCGGCGCTTCGGTAGACAAATACACCGACACCTGGATTGGTCGCGATGTTAAACGAGGCGCTTGTATCGACGAGCCCCACATCCAATGAGGCACCAGAAGGTACGGTGTGTCCGGTGTCGTTTAAACTCGCGTGCGCCCAGTTACCACCGTTCTTGCGAAACTTCACAAACACCCACGCCGCGTCCCAGTTGCTCGGAGCGGGGGCGCCGGGGTCGGTTGATCGCCACGAGTTGTTCCACGAGATATCGAAATTGATCGGGGCAGTGCCGGTACCAGCGTCGCGGGTGCCGACACTTGTATTGGTCACATCGATTCCGCCGCATACGCCATTCGAGGTGGATACCACCACTGCGGCAAGCAGTATCAGCACTTTAAGAAACTTCATGTTGGTTATATCGGCGGCCTGGTGAATTAGCTCAAGGGTTTTCTCCCCGTAGCCGGGCTACTTTTTTGGACGGGGCGGTAGCCCCGCTACAGGGAGAACACGCGGCGTGCAAGTCACGGAGTACTAAGGAAATGCTAATTTGATTGCAAATCGGTCGGACTTGCTCTTGTAAAACCTTGAACACCCTAAGGCTTGTAAAAGCCGACAAAATAATGAGTAACAAGAGCGCACATTCCATCAGGGCTCATTAAGAAGCCGGATACATGCGTGCACCTCTCCCTTGCCTCGACTATTTCTCTCAGAGACCGCGCCGTCAACAAAAGTAACCCCGGACCAAAGAGAAGAATGGGGCCTGAATGGTGTGTCGAATAACGTCCGGTAGGGCTTGACTATTTCTCTCAGAGACCGCGCTGTCAACAAAAGTAACCCCGGACCAAAGAGAACTAGTAACCCCGGACCAAAGAGAAAGTAACCCCGGACCAAAGAGAACTAAGAGAGAAACGCTGTAGCTGAGCGGGTGAACGGAATCCTCAAGGATGAGCTTAACCTTGATGCAGTCTTCTCGGACTTCTACGGACTCCGCGCCGCCGTTGCTCAAGCAATCATGGTGTACAACACCAAACGAACTCACTTTTCGCTTGGACTAAGAACTCCCATGGAGGTCTACCGCCAAGCGGCATAGGAGTATAAAAACAGGGGGTGGGAGAAATCCACATGTGGATTTCCCCCCGCACCCCCCATATGACTACTGCTATAGACATAAGTTAGGACGGGACAGAGGCACATGGGTAAGGGGATTGAGTAGACAAGAGAGAGTAACCCCGGACCAAAGAGAAGAAGAGAGAGAGAGAGAGAGAGAGAGAGGGTCGGAAAAGAGAGGGACACCAGAAACGTCGCTTTCCCGGGCACATACGCTGAGGTAGGTTGCTAACATGATTAGTCATCGAATCATCCTTCTTGCTTTTAGTCTCGTTGTAAGCATGACGGCCGGTGAAATATTCCTAAGGTATTTCGCCACCCAACGAACTACAGCAGAACTTAAAAGAAACTATCCGGCTATGTTCGAGGAAAGCTCCGTGTATCCTTACAGACTCCGAAAGAGCTTTTCTGGGAAACTCACTACAAGGGAGTTCGATACCTCTATCCGAACCAACTCGCTCGGATATCGGGGGAAGGAACTCTCTCCGGCCAATACTCGGGTCCGTGTACTTGCCCTCGGAGATTCATTTACCTTCGGGTGGGGAGTGAATGATGAGGATACTTACCCCGAGCGACTAGAGACACAGCTGAGATCGAGAATTCCCGACCGCGACATAGAAGTCATCAACGGTGGATTCGCTGGTGGATATAGTCCGGATACCTACTATCTCTACCTCAAGACCGAGGGAGAAGCGCTGAAACCCGATCTCATCATCGTCGGTTTTTTCATCGGAAATGACATCGATCATCCGATGGGTCTTGAGCATGAGTGGACTAGCGTGGACGCAAATGGCTTTCCACTCGCGATTCAGAATCGCTTCTTTGAGGTTAAAGACAACCTGTGGATCTCTAAAGTAGCCCCGCTACGCTATCGGATCCCGGTGCTGACTCAGTCACATCTCTTCCAAGGCGCAGTGCACAGCTTCGAGAGAGCAGAGGAATTCGCACTCAAAGTGGCGAGACGTATCAGCGGATTAGCGCATTTATCTGCCACTGATAACAACGCGAGCGTTCCATTCATATACCGAAAGGTTTACACCGAGAGGACGAACACCGCCGTGAGTAAAGTTCAAAAGCTTTTTCTTGAGATGACACGAATATCCACGAATAGAGGGATACCGATCCTCTTCGCAATGTTTCCTGCGCGAGAGCAAATGTTTGACGCGCCGTTCGACGACGCCGCGGCCCAGTTGGATAAACCTCAAGCGATCTTCTCCCGTTTCTTTCAAGAACACCGAATCGCATACGTTGATCTTCTAGAGAGCTTCAGGGAAGCGAGCAAGAGCAAGAATTTCTACTACCAATTGGATTCGCACTGGAATAGTGATGGCAACATCCTTGCTGCCAAACTAATTGCTGAGTTCATCGAGACTCACTATGCACTTAAGGTGACACCGCCCGATTTGCAAGCGGATGCCATCCTTTTTCCTGACAGATAAAACTGGCGGCGCAGATAAAGGCTATTACGCTCTATGTGACTTTTCGCTCCCTCTCCCTGTAGCCGGGCTACTTTTTTTGACTGGGTGTTCACCTGTTACAGGGTTACTTTATATCTTGCTGATTCTATTAAAGGGATCGCTTCAATATTGCGGAAGTACCCCTTTACCAGAGAGAGCTAACCGATATCCAGTTTTTTCCTAGAAGCCATCTCAAAATTACCTATCGAGAAGAAGAATAGCACATCCGAGCTCAACGAATCCGAGATAGTTTTCGATAGATCTGTCCCATCTGTTCGCGATCCGGCGAAAGTTTTTCAACCAAGCAAAGAGTCTTTCGACTTTCCATCTTCGCTTGTAGCGGCGTAGCTTTCTTCCATCCTGACTAATGTTGACCCGATTGGATTTATGAGGTGCTATGAGCTCGATCCCTTCCTCTGCGAGAGATTCAGCAAGTCGATCACTGTCGTAAGCTCGGTCAGCAATGAGTCGTTCTGGAACATCGGCCAGAAGACTTTGTTCGAGAGTTTCGTGTACAAGGGTGACTTCAGCAGGTGAAGCGCTTCGTGCGTGGATGGCGATTGGAAGACCATGAGCGTCTGCCACTGCCATGATCTTTGACCCCTTTCCACAGCGCGTTTTACCGATCTCGGCCCCCCCTTTTTGCCCCAATGAATGTGTCATCAACAAAACATTCCGAAAGATCTATTTCCCCCCTTTTGTACAAGTCCTCCGCAAGCGCTTCAAGAATATTGCGCGAAACTCTCTGCTCTATCCATTCCTGATAGCGCCGATGACAGGTCTGGTAAGGTGGGTATCTCTCAGGATGATCGCACCAGCGCGCCCCTGTTCTCAATATCCAAATTATGCCGTTCAGTATTTCTCGATCGTTGCGAGCATGGCGTCCTTTCCCGTCCGCTCGTTTCTTACGTTGCGGAATGTACGCCTCGACTACACTCCATTGTTCGTCACTCAGTTCTTCATACTTTGCCATAGATAGTAGATGGCAAAATCGCGTTAGTTTAGATACATCCCATTTTTGAGATAGCTTCTAGTCTTTGGTACACCCCACTCTACAGGTGCAGCAGCACCGGTACAGGCGAAAGCGAAAAAGCGAGAACACCGATGCCTATCCTGTCTTCACCCCGCACCAAAAAGCGCCTCGACTAATCTAATTCGCACCGATTAGCCGTGGTCGCATTACCTCCCTGGTTTGCCTAGAACTGCTGGGATAGCTATAGTTCCAAAAGCGATGCTACCCCGTTTATGGAGCCCACCATGACCTTCTTACCCCTTGCCGAACTTGAACGTCGACGAGCCGCGGGAACCTCACCGATGGGAGGTCCTGGTATTGACTACTCAGAGATCAGTGGACGGCTCCCGGCTGCTCCTCAGGCAAGGCTCGATGCCCTCCTGGACCACCAATTTGATCATCCGATGAACGACTCTGTTATGGCAGCGATTCGAGAGCTCACGAGGAACCACTCACGAGCAACGGTCCTAACCGCTGCTGAGGTCGTTCGAGATAGAACCAACAAGGTAGAATCACGGGAAATAGCCAAGGCCGCATATGCCGCTCTCGTTGCTGGGTTAAGCGTGCGCTAGGCTCGGCTCGAGCTAGCGCAACCTACATCGGATGCCACAAATTATAACGAGATAGGAACACGAGCTGGGCTATACCGCCTCATCCCGCACAAGAATAGCCCCCGCTTTCACACCCTTCACCCAAGAACAACGGACCACTCTGTGCGCGGTGCAGTGAGTAAGCGGATTGCCTGTAACATCTGAAAAGCTGTCCAAGGTGGCCGGCAGCTCACTTCCATCATGCGCCACGAACTTGTACGACGCGCCCGCGGCAGCGAATTCCCGCAACGTGAAGAGTCCCAACATCTCACCACGCTCAATGGATACGACCTCCGCGACACACTTTGAGTCACGTAGGAGCCGTGTGTGCGGCTTCATTCGAGCGAATTGTTTGTCGGTTCTATTCCGCTTAAAGAACGGCGCTGATGTCGGCCTCGTCCAAACGGTATCCAAAGCCGGATCGCGTGCGAGGGTCATCGCGCATATCGATTCGATACCCTTCGCGGCGTGTTCTCCCGCTTGGAGGTCCCGGAGGTCGATTCGAATAGTATGCATACCTGCCTCATCAAGCCGCGCAAGTGAGTCAAGGATGAAGTGATCCTTGTTGAGATACATGAAGGTTCCGTGCTCATTCTCGATCGTTGGAAACGGTCGCGATGCGGACTCCTCAGAGGCAGAGTCGGCGTAGATCCAGTGCGCATCATTACCCTCCTCGTCGTTCCTGAAATTAGCCTGTAAGAGGTGCCGCTTCGAATAGAACAGCAGGATCTTTCCCGCACCAAGCACTTCGCACTCGGTACCGAGTTCCTTACAGCACGCGATCAATTTATCCTCAGGAAGTTGCGTCGAGAGAATCATCCGCTGCGGTCTGAGCTCCGCGACCCATCGCTTCAGGCCCGGCATATTGTGATTAGAGTTCTCAACCACGAACTGAAGTGATCTGCTTGGGGCGTTCTCTCGCGCCCACATCGCCGCTCCAGGATCCTGGGTGCGAATAGCGGAGAAAAGATCGAGGTTTATTCCGGCAACGAGTTCGCTCCTCGCGCTAAACTCACTTTGGGTCATGAGGATGTCCCACACCAGGGTTGGTTTGAGGCCGTGCTTAGTGGCTTCACGGGCGAGTTCCTCCGCCTCAGCGATAGATGCACGCCCCTCACGGGAAAGCTCTCGAGGCTCAATCAAGACCTCCTCAAGGTTCGGAGCCGCGGCGCACGCAAGGATATCTTCCTTTGATGTTACGAACGTTGTGAACTTCATACTCGCGCTGCCCTCACGATATTAAGTGGC
>JAIXPR010000188.1 GCA_027486155.1 Pseudomonadota bacterium
CCGTTGTGGATCGATTTCAGAAATCCAAGGTGCTGGGGATAGAAACGATCGCCAATCTCTTGATGTGGAGCAGGGAGGGGACGACCTTTTGGCTAAAAAAATCTCTTGAGGACCGCCTTATCGCGCCTAATGAGAGCCGCTCCGGGGTTGTACTGACCCAAAAAGCGATCGATCGACTCCAGTCCCTCAAACAGTCGGCCGCGGAGAGCGTGCCTTCACCAAAGAGCTCTCGATTGGTGGTCGACCATCAGGTGGTAAAGAGTAAGATACCCCACGTTGTCGCCGGTCTCATGCGCGCCGTGCCCCTCTCACTTGGGGTCGCCGCCCGGGAGATCGGCGTAGCGCTTGGGCTCTCTGAGCACTTTCTGCGCGGAAGTAAGATCCTGGAGGCCATAGTGGAGCAGGGAGTTCTGACCGCGAGCAGGGTAGGTGTTGACCGACATCACCGGGAGCTGGGTCGTTTCAAGTCCTCTACCATCCTCTATCGTGTAACCGATTCAGCGTTTGTCCCTGACCTTACCAAGGTCTCGATTGATGCGGCGGTTTCTCTTATTGCTGCTTCATTAACGGCTCCTGCGCCATCGGGAGAGCAGTATACAAACCCTAAAACCGGCTTCTCAGTCGAGAAGGTCAAAGAGGTGATAGGTGAATTGGGGGGGGCGTGGTTTTCCCAGGCCCAGGTACGAACCATACTCTTTGAAAGGCATCTCTCGCCGAAGCAGTCGGATCATCTGCAGCGAGTCTTGCAATTTTTAGTGGCCTCTCACTTTTTGGAGTTCCGCGACGCTAACGTCGGTGGGCAGGGGCGACGCTCGTTTGAATATCGAGCGGTTACAAGCCAATCATCGGGCCAACATGATCACCATGTGCGGCGTTGATGTAGCGGTAGCTTTATTTGGTACGTGGTAGTTATGGACGCAGAGAAACAACGCAGTGCCGCAGAGGTAACGGGTGAGCTTTCCTTTCCTGGGCGGACGCGGATCCCTCGTGTGAGGTGCGCGATGGAATACACCTCGGCGTACGACCGAAAAGCGCTTCGACAGGAGGACCCTCGACTTGCGGAGGTGGCCTGTGACCTGATCGGGCACGCGGTAGAACTGCTCTCCCAGAGGGCTTTCACCGGGCAATTTCTCTCGATTGCGTGGAAGATGCTGATGGTTGGAGTTGTGAATGGCAGTGAGTCACCAGCAACGCCGCTCACTAAGGATCTGGTCCCAATCCCCTCGTTGACGGAGCGAGCTAAGCGGGGATGGGACGTTAAGGCGCAACGGGAGTTCGCTCAGGATAAGAGTGGGCGCGTCGCTCAAGAGGTTGTCAGTCGGCTGCGGGCGATTAGAGAACGACTCGCCACCGGTGGAATAGCGACCTTGTCGGATGATGATCACACCTCACTCGTTCAAGTGAGTGAGGCTATTCTCGCGTCGCGCGCGGAGTCCCTTGCGAGTGATAGGAGATCTATTCGCGAAAAGGGAGGGCTCGACCTCGCGATCGGTCTCGTTGATAAGTTTTCGCAACCACTTAAAGGTGTCCTGGTAGGGGACCTTGCGAGCGCCTACCAGGAGGTCCTCTCTGCCGTCCTCGCGAGGCGATTAGCGATTCTGCACCTCGGGGGGCTCCTTGATTCTCCAATGATCCTTGAAAAGCCACTCCGTTCGCGGCTTGTCGCGAGTGGATCCGCTCTTGATGCTCGAGCGGTCATCGAGGCCGCGGGAAAGTTAGTCGAGGAAACTCAAGAAAGTAGCCTGGAGCAAACGCTGCGGCCACTCATCCCCTCTGAGGTAGTTCCCATCGCCCTGTCGATGACTCGCAGGGCTGAACGGGAGGTACTCTCTGAGTGGCTGGTGAACAACCAAGCCGGGCTTGAGGCGCGATATGTCGAGCTGGTTCAGCATTCCCTCTTCGCCAAGCCCGGCACCCCGCAGCGCCTGAGTTCAGTTGTGCGAAGTGGTCGACTCGGATCTGACCGTGCCCGTACCCTCGAGGCCTATAAGCTCCCCGAGTCGTGGAATCCCTCGCACCATCTCGCTATCCATCATCCTCCGTGCCGCCCGCCTCGCGTTCTTGAAGCGGCGATACTCACGGGTGCCCCATCTATCGAGGTTGTGGGAATCGCCGACGAATCCCCGGTACAGATTGATGACGAGATGTACCGGCTTCTCGAGCTGGCGACCCTCCTCTCGAAGTACGACGTGGCGGTTGGGCGACTCTCATCTGTGCCGACCACGCTCGGATCGGGGGAATTGCTCCTCAAGCTTGAGTTGGATCGCACGGAGCTTGGATGTGAAGGCCGCTTCAGTTATCGCCAGCCCCCGCGCGAGATCGCCGCTCTTGCGCGACGTACGGGAGGTTCCGTCGCTTGGATAGCTCATGAGTCCGGCGATCTCGTGACCGCCATCATATTCGATGGACAGTGTTCCTCTCTGGAGAACGAGTGGAACGTGCGAAGGGGCTCCGATGTGGCGCACTTCGTGACCCCTATGCGGCGGGTAACGCTGGTCGATAGGATAGCTGCGCCTGCCCCTACCACAAAAGATAGCCACGATGTCGTTAAGGTTCCTCACCCCCTTCCAGCGCCGACCCATTCCTTCTCTGAAGATGTGAGGAATAACCTGAGCGCGTGGCTCGATATCGCTGAAAGCGGTGGCCTTTTTGCCGAAGACCCCACCTTTAGCGGGTCGCCGGAGTCTACTGCGACGCTCGATGCCCTTCGACGCGCGGCGAAGGGACAAGCGATTAACTCAAGAACCTTACGAGCCCTTAAAAAGCTGAGTCAGACGATCGGTGATCCGAAGCGTCGACCACTCCTCAGGGCGCCACAACTTCACGGTGTTCGCGAGGAGCTTGGAGTGATTTTGAAACCAGCGTTCTCTTCGGAGGCGTA
>JAIXPR010000173.1 GCA_027486155.1 Pseudomonadota bacterium
GGAGAGGCGAGGATCTTGCCGAGGAGGACTCGACTCCGCTCACCTCCAGATAGGACCGAGATCTTCTTAAGCGCGTCATCTCCCTCGAACATCATGCAGCCGCATATCGCTCGAACGGCCGAACGACCGAGCATCGGGTTGACCTGCTGAACCTCATTCTCGATCGTATTTAAGAGATTAAGTCTGTTGGTGTTGGTCTGCGCGAAGAACGAGAGCTTCGTGTTTGGACTCACTGCGATCTCGCCTGCGAGCGGCTTCAGTTCATCAGCGAGGAGCTTGAGCAGGGTCGACTTTCCTCGTCCGTTCTTACCGATTACCCCAATGCGGTCGTCCTTTTTAAGGCTAAACGAGAGATCGCTGACAAGTGGATGTGCAGAGTTTGGATAACCGAACGAGAGATCCCGCACCTCGATAGGGAAACGGCCAGGGAACGGTGAATGAACGAATTCGAAATCAAGGGTCGCCTCGCTGGAAAGCTCGTCGAGCTTTTCGATCTTGGCTAGCTGTTTCACGCGGGATTGCACCACTGTCGCCTTACTCGCCTTAGCCTTGAAGCGATTGATGAAGGACTCCATCCGCTTAATCTCTTTCTCTCGATTAAGGCGGGTGCGCTCGTAGAGCTCCTCATCCTCAGAGATACGGCTAAATAGTTTCTCGGAATCGCCTTGAATCTTACGGATGCCTGAGCGGTAGATGAGCGCGCTGTGGGTGCTTACCTCGTCACAGAATGAGCGATCATGGGAGATAACGATGATCTCACCTTCCCAGGTGCAGAGGAACCGCTCGAGCCACCGCATCGATACGATGTCGAGGTAGTTCGTCGGCTCATCGAGAAGGAGCATGTTCGGCTCAGAGAGGATCAATTTTGCGAGGTTTATCCGGATCTGGAAACCTCCGGAGAGCGAGGTCGGCGAAACGAAGAGCTCATCGTCGGTGAAGCCAAGTCCGTTCAGCACGATCTGCGCTTTGTAGCCCTCAGAGACGGGGTCGCCGGCAAGCGCGGAGCACGCCTCTTCATAGACGGTCGGATGCGAGAATGAGAGGTGCTGCTTCAGGTATCCTATCCGATATCCTCGCGGGGTGCTGACATCGCCTTTATCTGGGGTCTCCTCCCCAGCTATTATCTTGAGAAGGGTCGACTTTCCGCTTCCATTTCGACCGAAAAGGGCGACGCGCTCTCCGGAATTGACTGTCAAGGTGGCACCAGTAAATAACTCGCGCTCACCGAAATGCTTCTCTAAATTGCTGATCTGTAACATGGCTGCGGACCATACCACGTTTTCGGGTAGAGGAGAAAACCCGACCTCGGCAACTATGGGGAGCGCCACCCCGCGGACGCTGCTCGTCCGCGAAGCTCCAAAGTTGCATGTCGTTTTGAAGCCTTACCCCCTTCGCCGTGGCGTGTTACAAACTCCCTACTACCAAGTTGTTGTGAGGCACGATGAGTACGTATAGACGAGCACTCCACATTTTTCGACGCGATCTGAGGACCCACGACAACACCGCTCTCAACGCCGCGCTCGCCTCGGCCAATGAGGTTATCACCTGCTTCATCTTTAACGACGCTCAGGTCGGCCCTCACAAACACCGCTCAGCCAACGGGCTCTGCTTTATGATCGAGAGCCTTGAGGAGCTCGCGACAGAGATATCCGACCAGGGCGGCAAGCTGTTCTTCTTTCACGGCGACCACAGCGAGGTGGTAAACAACCTCATCGCGGAGATGAAAATCGACGCGGTCTACTTCAACAAGGACTACACACCCTTTAGCCGCAAACGGGATCAGAGCATCGAATCGGTGTGCGCTGAACATGGCGTCGCGTGCCATCAGTTTTCCGACGCGCTTCTGCGCGAGCCAAGCAAATTTGGAAAGGACGACGGACGGCCCTACACCGTCTACACTCCTTTTTTTAAACGGGCATCCAAAGAGGAGGTAGCTCGCCCCTCAAAACTCGCAAAGGGCACCTTCGCTCGACCTCGAACCTCACAGAGGCTCGTTGAGCCCCGCGATTTTTGGCCTGAGGAGTCCGCCCCTGAGCGAGTCAGCAAGGGGGGGCGTACGCAGGCGCTCTCAATTCTTAAAGGTATCAAGAGCTACGCGAACTATGAGGATGAGCGCAACATCCCCGCGCTCAAGGGAACCACGCTGTTGGGGCCCCACAACAAGTTCGGCACCGTTTCTATTAGAGAGGTCTACCACATCATCGCCGACGCGCTCGGGGTTGGGCATACCCTCATTCGAGAGATCTACTGGCGTGATTTCTTCACACATATCGCCTGGCACTTCCCGCACGTATTCGGTCACGCGTTCTATCGACACTATGACGCGATCGAATGGAGCAAGGATATGAGGCTCTTTAACGCCTGGTGCGAGGGGCGTACGGGATTTCCGATCGTCGACGCGGGGATGCGGGAGCTTGTCACCACTGGTTTCATGCACAATCGGGTGCGGATGATCGTAGCCTCGTTTTTAGTCAAGGATCTCCACCTGAGCTGGAGGTGGGGAGAGTCGTTTTTCGCTCGTCACCTTACCGATTACGATCCATCGGTGAATAATGGAAGTTGGCAATGGGCGGCATCGACGGGATGCGACGCGCAACCGTATTTTCGAATCTTCAATCCGTGGCTTCAACAGAAGCGCTTCGATCCTGACTGTATCTATATCAAGCGGTGGATACCGGAGCTAAAAAACATGACCACGAAGGCGATTCACGATCTGAATGATTCGGAGAAGCCCCGTCAGGAAAGATATCCTCACCCAATAGTCGATCACTCACTGCAAAAGATCGGAGCGGAGGAGATGTTCAAGGCGTGCCAACCGGCGAAGAAGTAGCGGTTTCGGGCGCTTGGGCCACTACCGTACCAAGACTCCGCGAGAGCGATTATTAAATTCGTCCCTGACGAAACATCGATCAGCTCGTCGCTTCGGCGAAAGCCTAAAGGCATAGAAGCCATCTTTATCACTTCTCACTCTGCGGGTCGTGGCAACCTGACATCGGAGCGCGACAATCTTATTGACCAAAGGCTTTCGGCTCGAATTACGGATTCGACCTGAAATGATAATTCGTTGTCCATATCTCCTGGATGTTATAGAGAGAACGGCTCCCGTTCTAGCTCGGCCCGGCATAGCGACAGGGGGCTCTGATGTTGGCACCGCTGTCGGTATGGCGGTCGGCTCTGGTGGGATCTCACCTGACACGGCCGCTACAACCGCCCGATAGGCGTTGACCCGGCCATTCGCTACAACCTTGCCTTGCAAAGCTTCTACCGAATCGGAGGACGAGATGAGACCACTCCGAATGGCGGCGTATCCGAGTGAAGGATTCGCGGCTTTCATCAACGCGGCGATACCAGCTACATATGGAGTCGCCATGGAGGTGCCGTTCAAGTAGACAAATTCTCCTCCTATCCATGTGCTCAGAATGTCCTCGCCTGGGGCGGCGACATGTACGGAGGATGGGCCATAGTTCGAAAAAAAGGCGAGCCCATCGCTTGAGTCCGTCGCGGCAACTGCGACCATATTGTCATACGACAAACTTGCCGGATAGGAGGGCTCCTCATCGAGGTCTTGTCCGTAGTCGTTGCCAGCCGCGGCGACCACAAGAACTCCACGGTCTCCGGCGTACTGAACCGCGTCATCAAGAACCGCGCTGAAAGATGGCCCTCCAAGGGAGAGGCTCAACACGGAGGCACCACGCGATATAGCGTAGTACATGCCGGCGGCGACATCAGCGTCCGATCCGGAGCCGTCGGGACCGAGTACACGCACCGGGAGAATTCCCACATTCCAGTTGATCCCAACAACGCCCTGCCCGTTATCTCCGCGCGCGCCAACTATCCCAGCGCAATGAGTACCGTGCCCGTGTTCATCCGCCGGATTACCATCCTCCGAATAGAAGTCGTACCCGAAGTAGTCATCAACATAACCGTTCGTGTCATCATCGATGCCGTTTCCAGGAAGCTCGCCGGTATTAACGGCGATATTATCCTGCAGGTCGGCGTGATTGTATTCGACACCCGTATCGATGACGGCAACTGCAACCTCAGGAGAGCCGGTCGTTATATCCCACGCGTTCGCGGCGTCCATGCGAGTCAGTCCGTAGAGGTTATTAAGCCTAGGGTCATTGGGGAGTCGGCTGGCGGTGCGCACCAGGTTCGCCTCACAATGAATCGGGAGTCCTCTGTTAGCCGCGTGAATTCGAGCGCACTCACGCGCGATGTCCACCATATCGACCTCCACCGGGCCAGCGCTCAACGCGTTCACGGTAGAGGCGCTCGATACCACGGCGATTGCGCCGTGTGACATGACCTCGCGAACCTTCAGACCATCGGGGAGACGGAGATGTCGGACCGCGTAGGCACCGACAGCGCTAGAGTTTCTCCGGGGACTGTACGAGACAACGATCTCCTTTCCGCGCCGCACGACAACCCGTTCCTGCGCCTGAATGAGAGAAGAGAGTGAGAGCACGACAAGCGACGCGCTCATCATCCACACGGATAGTGAGCGGCGAAGGAGCTGTCGCGGAGAGCCGAGGAACTCGGTGATTTGGCGCATGGGTAGAACATCGGCACATTTCGAGCGGGGCCTTAGTGGAAAATGGTGCGTTAAGTAGCTGATGATACTGGACGACTTCTGACGGGCCGTACAATCTGAAATGTCTATGGTCCGGTAGGGCCCGACTCCTGGCGGGCCGTATGACAACTTGAGGTATCGTCACTTCATCGACAAACGATACGATACGGCCCGCGAGGACGCGGGCCCTACCACCTACCGCATCGATCA
>JAIXPR010000017.1 GCA_027486155.1 Pseudomonadota bacterium
ATATCTAAGCATCCCAACATTATAGAATGTGAGCAGCCCATAAAGCACCTTTCCCTCCCCCTGCTCTTTCCTCTATATATAAAGAGCTAGTTTCAAGGAGTTTTCTGTAAATTATTTGGCCGCCTGAGCGTCAAATAAAGGCAAAGCATCCGGTGAAACGGTTCGAATGACCTGCCGCTCCCCCAAAGGGATCAGGAGCTCATACGAACAATTCCAGCACGCAGCGCCCTCAAGGCGGCTACGCGCTCGTAGTACCAAAGGAAAACAAAGAATGAAGAAGACCTCTCCACTCCTTATCGTCGTGCTCGTTATCGTTGGCTCATTTGCCGCGTATACATTCTTCGGCTCTAGCACCTCTCCCACACCATCTCAGCAAACGCCGACAGCCGCTGCTTCGAATGCACCCCAACAGTCAGGTCAAACAACGGATCTCGTTTCTCGCACAGGGATAAATGCGCAGAACAACAACGCCCTCGCGCCCGTAACGGGCAACGACGAGGAGCCCGGAGAGCAGATTAAATCAGCACCTGACGCCTACGCCTCCTCAGAGGAAGCTCTTGCCGCGGTGCTCAAAGGCGCCAAAGATTACGACGACTCGATCTTGGAGCAGTTCACACTTCCTGATCCGAACTGCTCGTGGTGTTCAGAATTTTACTCGTCGGTTAGAGATCTGGCGGCCAATGAAAATACCCCTCAGGAGCAACGAGCCTACCTCGCCGAAATTCTCGCGATCAGTGGTCGAACCGAAAACGTACAGGCTCTCATAGACGCGGTTAAAAACGCTCCCTCGAACGATGCAGCGGATCTTTACGCCGAGGCTCTCGAACTAAGCCTCGGCCGTGAGGACGTTGTGAACCTTCTCGGTGAGCAGATGAACGCTTCCAACACAACCTTGCGCGAGGCATCAGTAGCCGCGGTTACTAATCAGGGAACAAAACTAGCGGCCGAGCTCCTTATTAAAGACGTGCTGGAGAAGGGGGATCCAGATCTCTACTACGCGCAAGGAATCGGAATTGGAGAGGCTATCCCTGATGAAGAGGCCATTCCGGTGTATCAAGAGTTTGTCCGTGAGCGCCATCCAAGCTCTCAACTCGGTGTAAAAGCGCTCCTTAACGCCGGACTTCCAGGGGTCGAAGCTGTGTTCGATGAACTCGAGAACTCGCCGAATCCTGAGGCTGATAAGGGATTACTCAAAGGCGCGGATGACCACATTAGCAGCGACGATGAGACGCTCGCCCTCGCTGACCGCAAAGCTGCCGAGAATAAAAATCCGGCTTCCGCCGAGCTTGCTCGGATTATTCGCGAGCAAAGTCAGAACGCGGACCAAGGCGGCGACGAAGAGGGCGCGGATCTCGTTGATGAGGCTCAGTAATTCGACCCTCCCCTCGGCACGTTGCTCTCTGGGCGCGGGCAAGGGGGATACGAACGACTAAAACTTCGAAGCAAGGTCGCGCGAATAATTTTTGCGTACTGTGATGGCATGTCGAGCACCTCAAACGCCGAATGGATAGAGAGCGATGGAAACACGGAGGCGCTACCGCCTCCGTGTGCCAAGCTTCTTCGGCTCGCATGCATCTTGGTAGCGTTTCTTATTCCGCTCAAACTTTCACTGACCTATATCGTTCTCATCCCCCTGATCCTGTTGTGGGCGCTCTCTAGTTCATGGCGATACGGCGTGCTGGCAGGCACCGCGGGGGAACGCGCTATAACGGTTCCGCTCGCCTTCCTCCTCCTCTCCACATCGCTCTCGGTCATAACTGGAATTGATCCAGCCCACAGTCTCTCGCCCCTTCTCTCGCTGATCTTCTTCGCCTTTACAGCGCTTGTTTTTAGGGATTACGGCAACCCTTACTTCGTTCCCTTAGCGCTCGTAACGGGACAAGTGATCGCCGCCGCTCACACAGTCGTGAGCTCCGCCTTTCCCGTTATTCCATCAATCTTCCTCGGCAGCGTCACTGAGTCAGGCCAACTCGCGCTCTCCACCCTTATCTGCCTCGGTTTAACGTGGGGTAAATTCGCGACTGTCCGAGACAGCATGTCCCCCGCGACGCCACGAGCAGCAGCGGTCTGCGGAACTATCGCCCTACTCATGCTTTCCTCCTTTGGCTTTCGTCGAGATATTCATATCGACCACTCCGCGCTCCTTGCTCTTTGGCTTGGAGGCGGCATGCTCATCTTCATGCTCGTACGAGCGGCCGCGCCACGAACGCAGGGGGCTCGCGGTCTTTTAACGTTCTCAATTCTCTACCTTCCCCTTCTTCTCTCCGCGCTCCTGCTCAATCTGAAACGTGGACCGTGGCTTGGGGTTACTCTCGGCATCGGGGTACTCTGTTTCATCTTCGCCCGTAGATTTCTCGCCATGATCATCATGGCGGCGATTGTCACCGCGGCCTCAGTTCCCCCTGTCAGGGATCGACTGGCGGTATCGTACGATCACTTCACCATTTCCGGTGGACGCAGCACGATTTGGCGTATTGGAGGTGAACTTATCTCGAGATATCCCCTCGGAATCGGGTATCACAACAGTGGCATCATGAGAAAATTCTCTTTGGAGATTCCCGAGGAGCTTAAGCATTTTCACAACAACGCGATCAATCTCGCGGCCGAGAGCGGCATCCTCACGCTCGCTATCTTCGCATGGTTCATCTACGCGACCTTAAAAGCTTCATTCCGTCGTCCTCTTTCTGGACTACACGTCGCGATAGGATGCGCCTTCATATCATGGCAGACCGCCGGAATAGTCGAATACAATTTCGGCGATAGTGAGGTTATGATTATTGTGTGGCTCCTCGTGGGCCTCTTGCTGGGCGATATCCGAAGAAGGGAACCCTCGATCACGTCTCGATAACCGCAGCGGGAAGTGCTTATTTCTCGACCGCTCGCATGAGGATAGAGCCCCAGCTTAGTCCAGCGCCAACAACCGCGACCACGATCTGCTGCCCAGGCTGAATTTTATCCCAATGCCCGCTCAACACAGCGGGAGCTCCGGCGCCAGCCTGGTTACCGAGATAGGTCACGTTATGCCAGTGATTAGTTGGTGGAATCTCTCGATTGTTCGTGATCTGCTCAAGCATGGTGCGATTAGCTTGGTGGCCGATAAAGATATCTCGGCTCCAATCGAGTGGATACGCCCCTTCAAGAGCCTTAATCAACCGCACGGTCTGACGAACGGAGAAATCGCGCACCGCTCGGCCATCCTGTCTAAAGTGACGGAAGGTATCGACCACAACCGCGCCGCAACGGCTCGGATCCGCGGTGAAGGTTGAATCAACCATCTCAAGTCGTCCCTTGTGCACCGGTGAAACGATCCAAGCGGCGGCCCCATCTCCCCAAATCGCTCCATCGGAACGATCGTTGTAATTTACGTGCTGGGTCATCGCCGCTGTCGAGATGCAGAGTATAAATTCCGGCAGCTTGTGCTCTTGGTAGTTTCGGAGAAAATCGATGTGAAGGGCGAACGCAGGACAAGCCGTGTACACATCGAATGCCTTTCCTGAGCATCCAAGTCGTTCCGCGATTCGAACAGCTTCACTCGGCACTGTCTTACGAGGCGTGCAGCAGTTCACAATGACCATTCCAACCTGCTGAGCGGTAATTCCCGCCTTCGCAAGCGCCTCTTCAGCGGCTTTGACACCCATATCCTCAGGGGTCATCGAGGCAACCTCGTGCGCCATTCGGGGATCTTGGTTTCGGGTGGCCTTTATGTAATCCAAGGTCAACGTAGTGACACGGGTAATAACTCCGATCTTTTCCTCGATCCACTGAGCGTTCGTTCCGACATCAAGATCCTCAAGGAATTTGTTATCAACGACCGTGTCCGGGTGGCATGCGCCCATGCTCAAAATGTGAAGCATAACTCCCTCGCTTACTAAGAAACTACCACCGTACTGCCACCCCAGGCACCCTCTCCCGCGTGCAACACAGCGATGGAGGAGCCGGCTTGCGCGGTGTCCCACAATGACGACAATGCGACGCCGCAACTCGCGCCAAGCGCATAGCCAACATCTCGCGTTCCCGAAACCATTGTGCCCGGCGAGAGGCCAAGCGTTTGCTCATAGTCCTCGAACTCACCCGAATAAAGCTGAGGACCAACAACAGCTACCGGGCGGCTCGCTGAGGCCAAGCGATTCAAGGTATGGGTGAGCATCTCCGCGATCTCCGCCTTGGGAAGTACGGCACCCGCCTTGCACACGACATGCCGTTCAACTACCGAGCTTGCCGAGCGCTGAGCCCCCCCTTCTAAGAACGAATCAACGATCTTTAATTTACCGGAGTGACGCGGAGAGAGAACAAACGCAGACGCCGCGTCCCCGTATACATACGCCGAAAGCGCTGAGCCACCGTACGCCACATGCTGCGAGAACGTGTTGGTGGAAACACATAGAATATAATCCGGAAGCCGCTCAGGCTTCCACGATGACAACATCTCCAGATAGAGCGGGAACGACGCATCTCCGGCGACCACATCATAGGCCGGTATCTTAATTCCGAGCGCTCCACCAATTCTCTGAGCCTCGGATGGGCATGTTTGGTACGGAGTGGCGGTATCAGCGATAATCAAACCGATCTGGTCGGGGGTAATGCAAGCTCTCGCCATCGCTTGGCGACTTGCGTCCACCGCAAGTGTCGTCGGCGTGGCGACCGCTACGGGGCGGCCATCTAACACCTCACTATTCTTAGTGCCTTGAATGTATTCTAGAGGGAGCGAGGCCCGCCGAGAACGCACACCACATCGAGTGAGTAGGTGAGCCTCTTCGCCAGTGGGTGTAAGACCCAACGACGAAAGAAACTCATCCGTGATCTCTATGTCAGGATGTGCGGCACCAACCCCGAGAATAAACATCGTCAACTTCCTCCTCAGCGCCCATGATGGCGCGTACCTATGAGAGGCATCACAATAGCACTGTCAGCGCATCAGGTCACAGTTGAAATAAAGAATTTTTTCAGATAGTTACAAACTTTTTATACCTTCCACAGGTCGAACTGGCCCTCTCCCCCTCTCTTTCCGCTCGCCGACCCGCCTGACCGAAGATGAGGAAGATAACCATCTTAAATCCAGCAACTTAGAACGAGGTCTGAGCCCTGTTCACCCACCTCCATGAACGCTAGAATGGAGCGATGCAGTTTCGCTTCTCCCTTAAAGTAACCCTTATCTGCTCGCTTCTCGCAGGTGGCATGGTGTGCGCCTCTATCTGGCAGTGGGCTCGTCACCTTCAGAAGCAGGACCTCATTCAACACCTTCATGAGACGCTAACCTTAGATCCAATCCCTCTTACGAACCTTCTCTCGGAGGATCCTAACTGGGAGCGATTAACCTTCCGACGAATCAAGGTTTCAGGGACGTACGACTTCGAACGGGAGGTTCTCCTGCGAAATAGAAACGTAGAGGGGCGCGCCGGAGTCCATGTCATCACACCACTTAAAGTGGACAATTCGAGCTCGTATCTCCTCGTGGACCGTGGCTTCCTCCCACTCGGTCGAGAGGGGAGAGAGAAACGATCGCTCTATCAAAAGCCACACCACGTCGAGCTCTTCGGGTTAGTCAAAAACTCCATGTCTCCCAAGTTTATGGCGCCAAAGGACCCTCCAGCTGGCGGTGGTCGTCCCTGGGTCGATCAGTGGTTGAGGGTTAACATCCCGCACATGAGGGAGCAGCTTCCGTACGATCTACTTCCTGTCTATATCGAGGTCATGGAGGATCCGAATGACCCCCTACTGGCCTCCAAGATCGTTCGCGAGGGTAGTGCCGGGCGGAACGATGTCTTGATGCTTACAGGGCAGAAGAACGTTGAGAATTTTGGGATGGACTCTCCAGATGTCCAGTATCCTATCCCGACCTACGACATTACCCCACCGCCAGACATCCATCTTGGGTACGTCTATGAGTGGGCCTTCATGGCGCTACTCACCCTCGCAATCGGTATCATCATGCAGCTCAAGCGTCCGAAGCTTAACGACCAGGCGCTATTCGTAGAGGAATCCAAGCGCTAACAATCTACCAAGCGCGGTGTCCCGCTCGGTGGAGTCTCCGACCATCTCATCCAAACGACGCGTCCCATCACACGCCACAACCATTTCTCGTTCAGCGGGGGTCAACTCAAAGGATCGATGTTGCACCGATGTGACGAATCGCTCGCCAGTTGATGCCTGATAGCGAGCAAGGCGGGATACTCGGGCCTCGCCACGTAGTTGCGCACGAATGGGCGCTCGCTCAAGCGCGACATCGATAAGTCCGCACCGCCAGAGACGAACCAATCCATGCATGACCGCTCGCTCGTCGTGCCTTCCAGCTGTGGTGGCGGTTAAGCTTTCTTTCAACTCCTGGAAGGACGAGCCAGCATATCCCGCCTCACTAATCATATGCAGGAGCGCCGAGTGTTCATCGTTCGGCGTTCGCACGATTCGTTCGGTGAGACCGTCTCGGTATACCGATTCCCGCTCCTCATCTCCGATCTTTCGAAGATCGGAAACGAAATAGAGCGAGGTAAAAACGCTCGCTTTGAGGTCGCGCTTAAGGGGAATAGTGCCTCTGCACACGATCGTCTCCCGAAACATTCGATTTCGAAGAACATCGATGCACTGCTCCCGCGCGATTATGTCCCCTCCGAGACCGTCAAGATATGAGGCAACCTTCTCTCCCATCTCATCAACTGACATCATCGAGGGCTGCGCTTCCGAAACGAATTGCAGCCCATGAAGCTCAGCGTCTCGCATGAAGGTCGAGAAGAGAAACGGCTCGTTACACTCCTCAAGATATTCATGAAATAGATATGAGGGATGGGAATCCTGAAAGCGCTCAATCCCCTCTCGGATATACGTGCCGTAGAGGTCTCCTACCTCTCCTCGCTTCTCGGCGACGAGACGCAACAGCTCCATGGCTCCATCTAGGCGGGTCTCTGGCGTGTCGCTACCTGTTGAGAGCACCCGATGCATCGCGCCGGTTTGCATAATGTCTCGAAGAATTCCACGACTCCGCCATCCGGGCAGGACGTTGTAGCTTACAAGAGCTATGCCGTTCTCACTCAACGCGGATGAGATGAGGCTCAAGAGGTGCTGCCTGACACTTGGGGCGACCCATGAGTATACACCGTGACAGATGATGTAATCGAATTCCCCATGCCCAAGGGCGGCGTTTCGAATATCTCCGCATCGAAGCTCTACATTTGAGCACGAGCTTCCAAGGGCTATCTTCTGCCCCTCCACGATATGTCGCTCTGATATATCGACACCAACACACCGACTGCCCGGATATCGCTCGGCGAGATGGATGATATTAGTTCCCGTGCCGCATCCGATCTCCAACACAGACGCTGTGTCGGGAGCGGGGACGTCCACACCATAGAGACGAGCGATAGCCGCTAATCTATTGGGATCCGCAAGCCTGAGCGCGAAGGTAGCGTACGGCATCTCTTCATAGGTGGTTTGAGCCATGAGTCACCCTCATTTTATCGGATAAAATCCCTCTCGATAGCTTGGATAGCGCAAGGAGATTCCAAGAACTCGCTTCATGTGATCGTTTTTCACCCGTTGATTCGAGAGCATAGTAAACGCCCCTGCCCTCAATGTGTCCTCCTCCGAGACGAAACCGGGCATGGGTAGCCCCTCTCGCTCGCACACGAATCTGACCACATCACAAGCTCGCGCTGGTTCGTCATCAGAGACACATAGCACCGGCGGTAGCTCCTCAATCCCAAGCGCCGCCACAATAATTCGAGCGAGATCCTCAACGTGAATACGATTGCTCCATGAGTTCCCATGGCCGACCAACCGATAGGTTCCATTTCGTATCGACCACAGAAGCCCTCGATCAAACCCGTAGATAGCTGGCAATCGCAACGCAGTGCATGGAATGCAACTCTCGCGATAGGCCTGCTCTGAACTCCACCGCGCTTGTCCTTGTGGATTCCACGGAGCTGGCGGCGTCTCTTCAGTAACGACGGAACCATCGCGACCACCAAAGACTCCCGTCGTGCTGAGATACAAGATCCGCTCGATTCCCTTGCCCATCGCGACGGACACCAGATTCCTCACGCCGGTCGCGGGGTCGCTCCCCGCTCGTAATGGTGGGACGCTATCAACGATCTGGCGAATGTGGGGATACGCCGCGAAGAGTGAGGCGATACTCTCGCGATTCTCCAGCGATACCTGATGAGCGTTCCATCCTTGCGCTCTCCACGAGTCACATGTTCCGGCGCTTCGAGAGGTTATGACAAAGCACTCGCGAGGGATGAGTTCAGCTACTCGCTGGAGCGTGTACCCACCTCCGAGCAGAACTACATGAGGCTCCCCTTTTATGGCCATAGTCGATCGATCTCCCATACATCACCATGTTTTGAATACCTGAGACGATCGTGGAGCCGACTCTCCCTTCCCTGCCAGAATTCAAATTCCGTTGGCACAGCTCGGTACCCACCCCAATGGGCGGGACGCTTGACCGGGGTGTCACCACTCTGCCGCTCTAACTCCGCGTAGGCGTCATCAATCACCCCTCGCGATTCCGCTACCTCGCTTTGATGAGATACGGCGGCTCCAAGTTGCGAACCTCGAGGACGCGAAGCGAAGTACGCGTCCGCCTCGTGCGAGGACACCTGCTCACACCGCCCCTCAATTCGAATTTGCCGCTCCAAGGAGGGCCAATAGAATAGCAGCGTAACGAGTGGGTTCTCGGCTATCTGTCGCCCCTTTTGACTGAGGTAGTTCGTGTAAAAAATGAACCCCTTATCGTTAAAGGATTTAAGCAAGACCATCCGTACCGATGGCTGTAGATCCTTTCCGGTTGTGGCGAGCGCGCACGCGTTCGGCTCCTCGCTCCCAGCGACGAGCGCGGCGTCAAACCAGGTCTGAAATTGTGTGAATGGGTCCGCCGCGGCGCTCTCCTCCAACAGGGCACCTCGCGCATATTCCTTCCGCACAGACTTAAAAACGTCATCTGGACTCATATTCCGCCATCGTACCTAACGCCTCGGTTTATCATGGACTCTTTTTACCCCGTTCCCGCGCGAACTTCCACGATTAAACCTTGATTGAGCGAGCTTTGGAAACTACTCTCTGGGGGCCACTCCCTTCAAGGATGTACTATGAAAAAGCTCTCCTCTATCGCGATTATTGGCTTCTTGGCCCTGGCGCACGGCGTTAGCGCTCAAACCAACCAACAATCACAAGCAGCATCATCTCAGACAAATGGCTCCACAGTGCTAGCTGTCGTTGGCCAACACTCGATAACTGAGGACGAACTCAATCAGCAACTGAACCGACCAGATCTGCGAGCGGCCGTCGACGCCCTTCAAGGACAGCCAGCGGAGCTCGCGAAACTTCGCCAATCTGTGCTCACGAGCTTAGTAGACAAGGAGCTCCTCCTGACAGCTGCGAAAAGCGCTCCTGGCTATAAACCAGCCGAGATCAAGCAGGAGGTCGATACTATCATCCAGGAACAGGGTGGCCGAGAGGTTGTCGAGCCTATCTTAAAAAGTTATGGCACCTCATGGGATAGCTTTGTCGAAGACATGAACGAGCGACTTACGATTGAGAAATTTATCGAGAAGGATCTGCTCGCCAATCTTACGGTATCGGATGAGCAGCTCAAATCAACGTTCGCGGCAAACCCGAATATCTACGCCGAGCCAGAGACCGTGAGCGCTCGACACATCCTCATCCTCGTTAAACCGGACGCCTCGCCGGCGGACCAGCAGAAAGCGCTCGAAAAAATCACAGAGATTAAGAAGCGCGCATCCGCGCCAGGCGCTGACTTCGGCAAGATCGCCGCGGAAACATCTGATGATACAGCGTCGAAGGTAGACGGTGGAAATCTCGGTACCTTCCAGCGAGGTATGATGGTGCCGGAATTCGAAAAGACGGCCTTCGAGCTTAAAGTTGGGGAGATCAGCGATCCGGTGAAGACTCAGTACGGGTACCACCTCATCAAAGTCGAACAGCATCAGGCGAGTCAGCCCCCTACCTTTGAGAAGGCGAAAGAGAAGGTGCGTTATCAAGTGATGGCTGGAGTTCATGACAAAGCGCTTCAAGAGAAGTTGGCACAACTAAGAAGCACCGCAAAGATAGAATACAAGACGCAGCCAACTGGGCAGTCCTAATCGAGAACCGGCCTTCGACGTGGCCTTAAGGGGACTGACTGGTCCTAGGCCGCACCACGCCGATGGCCAGGCATTCGAATATGGCGTCCTACACAACGCACCAAGGTTTGCGAGCGATCAAAGGCAAAGATCCATCCCCCGTACAGCTGATAGCGCTCACCCTGTACCCCAAAGCGCTCCACAGAACTCTTTATCTTATGAAAGTCGATTGGCTGCGAGAGCTGATACCATTGGGAGAACTTCTCGAAACACTCAGCGGCCGTAAAAAAACCCTGAAACCGCTCACGTGAATCACGGGTACGACGAACCCCCTCCTCAAACTCAGCGAACGCTCGCGCGTGTACGGACCGCCGCTTCCCAAAAGCCTCATAGAAGCCCATCAGGTCACGGTGTTTCGGCGTTAATTTAAATGAACCTAACTTATCGCGTGGCGCCCGAAGGAGTTCCGCGCGTAAAAACCCACTAAGATTTCGACCGCTCAACTCAATAGTGCGAAGAAGGAGTCCCCTCTCCTCAATAAACATAAACTTTCCAGCCATGCGAACGTTCTTTGTCTTAGAACTCCTCACATCGTACGGAACAACGATCGGAAAGGTGCGAGGGATACGGCGCGCTCGACGAATGAGCGAAACTAAAAGTTTTAAACCTCCCGCCAAGGTACGGAGCGCCTCGGGATAGCGGCGCTCCACAAATCGAGAATCACGAATCAGAGCGGAGAAATCTCGAACGACCTTTTCGTGAACAACGAGGGTCGAGCCCCGGGTCGAGATGTGACACTCAAGACCTCCCTTCCCCTGTCGCATCTCAAGTTTTGAAATCTTACAAAGGCTCGGGTCGGCGGGATGAAGATAATTCTCAGCCGAGAGGAGTGAGCCGAGGTAATACGGGAGCCCGAACTGTTGAGGATTAGTAATGAGCACCGGAACAACAAAACCGACCAGCACAGTCTTCCCCTCAACGAGGTAGTGTTTCGGCGGATCCTTCCCCTCGAACAACCATTGAAAGCTCTTCTCCGGGGACTTATGAACCTCACCGTGGCTTTCTTGTTCAAGCCACACTTGGTAGTGCTCGATAAGCGCCGACACAGCCCGCTCATCAACAAATATGCCTCGAGAGAGAACCCGCAGAGATGGCAACATCTCCTGCGCTCCCTTACTCCTCTTTACGTACCCCAGAAATGATGTGAGCTGGGCCCGCTCTTCGGCCCTAACCTGCTCTGTCATAGCTCGCTCCCTACCGAGTCAATAGGCACAAAGCATATACCGATACCTCAATCACCGGGTAGAGCGAAGAATACCCAAAGAAAAAGGGCCGCCGCGGAGTTCCGCGGTCAGCCCTTTCGATCCTTTCGGATAGGTTCAGAACTACCAGTTAAGCGCGCCGGCTGTCTGGTACTCAGTTACCCGGGTCTCGAAGAAGTTCTTCTCCTTACCCAAGTCAATCGTCTCGCTCATCCATGGGAATGGATTCTTCGAGCCGTACTGAGTCTTCAGTCCGATACGCTCAAGACGACGGTCAGCGATGAACTGAACGTAGTCACGGAACATCGGAGCGGTGAGCCCAAGGATTCCGCGTGGGAGGCAATCCGCGGCGTAGTTGCACTCGAGCTCTACAGCCTGACGGATCTTATCTGCAATACGCTCCTGGAACTCCTCAGTCCAAAGTCCTGGGTTCTCAGCCTTGATCGTGTTGATAAGGTCGATACCGAAGTTGAGATGAATCGACTCATCTCGCAAGATGTACTGGAACTGCTCGCCGATGCCGGTCATCTTGTTCTGACGGTGGAACGAGAGAATCATGACGAATCCGCTGTAGAAGAAGATTCCCTCCATGATCACGTAGTACCCGATGAGGTTCTCAAGGAACTTCTGCGCCCCCTCTGGGGTCTCAGTCGTGAAGTCCGGCTTTAAGATCTCCTCGGTCAACTTCATCTCGAAGCTGTCTTTCGCGTGAATTGAGTTAACCTCGTTATACATATTGAACACTTCGCCCTGATCGAGGGAGAGCGACTCAACGATGTAGTGGAACGTATGGTTGTGAACAGCCTCCTCAAACGCTTGACGCAGAAGAAACTGACGGCACTCGGGGTTTGTCACGTGCTTAAAGATAGCGAGCACGATGTTATTTCCAACCAAGCTCTCAGCGGTGCTGAAGAAGCCAAGGTTTCGCATGATAACACGGCGCTCGTCGTTGCTGAGGCGATCTGACTTCCAGAGCTCGATGTCCTTACCCATCGGCACCTCTGTTGGGAGCCAGTTATTCGCGCATCCGTTGAGGTAATGCTCCCACGCCCACTTGTACTTAAGAGGCATGAGCTGGTTAACATCAACCGTGCTGCAGTTGATGAGGCGCTTGTCGGCTACCTTAACGCGCTTCGCGGTATCGTTGCCGTCTTCGTTAGACGAGCTTGAACTTCCTGTTGTATCTGAATCATCAAACGTAAGCATATTCCTTCTCCTTACAGTATAACTCTAAAAATCCTACTGACAGCTCTCACAGTCACCATCAAGTCCGCACACCTTTGGAACCTCCGCCTTCGCGGCGGTCTCGGCAACAGGTTTGCGCTCAACAACAACCTCGCTTGACGCCGACTTGTTCTTCATCCATCGAGGCTGAAGACCTCGACGATTGATGTCTGTCGTCGACTTCTCAATCTGCGTAGCTCCAAGCGAACGGAGGTAATAGGTGGTCTTAAGTCCCTTCGTCCACGCTTGCATGTACATGTCATTCAACTTCTTACCGCTCGGTTGAGCCATGTAGAGGTTTAAGGACTGTCCCATGTCGATCCACTTCTGTCGGCGGCTACCACACTCGATCAACCACTCAGGCTCGATCTCGAACGCTGTGAGGTAGATCTTGCGGAGATTCTCAGGAATCCGCTCAATCTCTTGAATGGACCCGTCGAAGTACTTGAGGTCATCGATCATATCCTCATCCCAGAGATTGAGAGCCTTAAGCTCATCTACCAGGAAGGTATTGTGAACGATAAACTCTCCGGACAAGTTCGACTTGGCGTAGAGGTGCTTATAGTTCGGCTCAATCGACTGACTAACTCCAGTTATGTTGGAGATAGTCGCTGTCGGCGCAATCGCCATGGTGTTGCTGTTGCGCATACCGTTCTTCTTCACCGCGTCACGTACGACCTTCCAGTCGAGAGTGGATGAACGATCAACCTCAAGGTTACCTCCTCGCTCATCCTCAAGGACCTTCAACGTGTCGATCGGGAGCAATCCGCGATCCCACTTAGAACCCTTGTAGCTGGAGTAGGTTCCCTTCTCCTGCGCGAGCTCGGTTGAAGCGAGGATCGCGTAGTACGAGATAGCCTCCATACTCTCATCCGCGAACTTCACAGCCTCTGGACTCGCGTAGCTGATCCGTTGCGCGTACAACGCGTCTTGGAAGCCCATGAGTCCGAGACCAATCGGTCTGTGTCGGAGATTAGCAGTTTTAGCTTCCGCTGTCGGATAAAAGTTGATGTCGACGACGTTATCCAACATGCGAACTGCCGTGCGAACGGTCTTCGCGATGGCTGCTCGATCAAGCCCGTCTTTGCTGACGAATTTGACGAGATTAATAGAACCGAGGTTGCAGACTGCGGTCTCCTCTGGAGATGTGTTGAGCAAGATCTCTGTGCAGAGATTCGAGCTGTGAACAACTCCAACGTGATCCTGTGGCGAACGGAGGTTCGATGGATCCTTAAATGTGATCCAAGGATGTCCCGTCTCGAACAACATGCTCAGCATCTTGCGCCACAGACCTACCGCCTCAATCTTCTTGTGAAGCTTGAGCTCTCCACGCTCAGCCTTCTTCTCATACTCAACGTAACGCTCCTCGAACTTCTTACCGTAAAGGTCGTGAAGGTCCGGAACATCACTTGGGCTGAAAAGGGTCCAGCTTCCGTTGGCGGCGACACGCTTCATGAACAGGTCTGGGATCCAGTTAGCCGTATTCATGTCATGTGTACGACGACGCTCGTCACCGGTGTTTTTTCGGAGCTCGAGGAAATCCTCGATATCCAAGTGCCACGACTCAAGGTACGCGCACATCGCGCCCTTACGCTTACCACCCTGGTTAACGGCCACCGCGGTATCGTTAGCGACCTTAAGGAACGGAATAACTCCCTGGCTGCGTCCGTTGGTTCCCTTGATTCGGGAGCCGGTAGCGCGAACGTTCGTCCAGTCGTTTCCAAGTCCGCCGGCCCACTTCGAAAGCTGCGCGTCGTCAGCAACACACTTGAAGATGTGCTGAAGATCGTCGGCGATCGTGGTGAGGTAGCAGGAGCTCAGTTGCGGATGTAACGTTCCGGCGTTGAAGAGGGTTGGCGTGCTTGATGTGAATACGCATCTCGAGAGCACATCGTAGAACTCGATAGCTCGCTCGTTCTTCTGGGCGCCCTCGTTAACGCTCAATCCCATCGAGACTCGCATCCAGAAGATCTGTGGAGTCTCAAGGCGAACATCCTCGTGGTGGATAAGGTAACGATCGTAGAGGGTCTGAAGTCCAAGGTACTGGAACTCAAGATCTCGGTCGAGTTTGAGAGCCTGTCCAAGCTTCTCGAGGTCAAACTCAAGGAGCTTCGGATCCATACGCTCTACGGAAACCGCTTTCTTCAGGCAGTCCTTGAAGTACTGCTGATGAGCCTTCTCAAGCTTTAAGCTATGAGCGTCAACGCCCATCGTCTCGCGGTAGATAACATCGAGGAGCAATCGAGCCGCGACATTTGAATAGGCCGGATCCTTCTCGATCTTTGCGCGAGCGGCCATGATATTCGCTTGATCAACCTCCTCAAGCTTAATCCCCTCGTAGAAGTTGCGAACCGACTCTTGAAGAACCTCTTCGCTCGACACGATCGCCTCTAAGCCCTTGCACGCGTGAACGATACGCTTGCGAAGTTCTCCCTCAGAGAGCTCTACTTGCGTGCCGTCCGTTGTGATGGCTTTGAAGATAGTACCCGGAGCAACCTCAACCGCAGCCTCTGTTGTCTCCTCAGTCTCGCCCTCTACCTCACGCTGAGCCGCGCGGGTCGAGCGATAGAGGATAAAGTCCTTCGCTACTTGGTAGAAGCCGGACGCCATCATCTGACGCTCGACCTCATCCTGGATAAGCTCAATATCGACCTGCGTGCCAGCAGCGGAGAGCTCTACAACTCGAGCTACCACCTTATCGGTGAGCGCGTTGACGTTCGAGATAGTCTCCTCTGGGGTCTGTCCCTCGAGCTTGAGCGAAGCCCGGAAAGCGCGCTCAACCGCCGAGGCGATCTTCATTGGATTGAATCGAACGAGCGTCTTTCCATCACGACGGAGGACCTTAATGTTGCGGGGGGAATCCTCACGAAGAGCCTTCTGCTCGTTACGGTAGATAATGTAGTTACGCCCGACGTCGAAGTAGCCACCTTTAACGAGCTTTACCTCAACAAGGTCCTGAATACCCTCTACGGTCACACAGGCGCCCTTGCCGGCCTCTAAAGCCACCGCCTGAGCTACCTGCTCGGTGAGACCTTGGATAACTGTCTGAAGATCTTGCGGAAGCGGAGCGCCTTCGCCAAGTCCCTTGGTAGCTCTGAAGGCGAGCTCAATGGCGCGAGCGATGCGGTCCTTGCGGAACGGAACGAGGGATCCACTCCGCTTTACCACCGTGACAGAACCGAGGTCTACCGTGCGCACACCCTCACCTTGGGTGGCACCGGCCGTTGCCAAGATACCGTTAACACTCTTTTTTCCGCCTACTTCTGAGCCACTCGATGCTACCGTCATACGCCTCTTACTCCCTCGCTACCTACGCACTCTTTCGCCAATTCCAGACAACACGATCCCCTTCGCCTATTCAGGCGTTCTCAAAAATCGCGATGCCATACTACCTAATGTGAAGATTAGTATTTGGGGGCCTTACTACTATATATAGTAGCCGCCCAGGGAACTAACTACAATATATATGTATTAACAACTCCCACCTGCTGTCTACCTGAAATATGTCGGGTGCCACAAAAAACTTATGTGCTGCGCCTAACACCTTATAACAACAAGAGTCGCCACTTTGAGACCGCGTTTTTATAGCAGCATCACCCCGCCCCTTCAATGAAAATCGACGAGCCGCGCGGTCGTAACTAACTATTTTTATTAAATTTATCTTGACCTGCGGTCGCGACGGTCCGTAATTCCAAATTGCGTTACAAAACACCACAAGGGTACCGACGAGAGCTCCACATCAGTCGTAGGTCGAAGGCGACGCATGGTCATCACACATCGCCCGATATTCGATCGCGCACACGACAAACTGATTTCAGAAAAGAGCTCGGAAAAACGGGGCGTTTGAGTCTGCCGCGGTTTACGAAAGTCCTTAAGGCTCGTGGCACAGCGAGGATTTGAGGAGCGCGGACACTTTGAAAACAGCCATGTTTTAAGCCATTTTTCAGACCGCCGCGCTGACATAGAGGTGTGACGCGAGACGAGAGCAATCAACGGTTATCGGTTCACGTTACTTCGACAACTGCGGCTATAATTTCTTCAAACGCTTGCGTGATGGGCGATAGTCCCATCGAGAATTGTGTTCTCTACGGCAAGCCAACCATGCGTCGGTCAGCAAGCAACTACGTTTGTCGGTGTTCGAATGTCTTGGTTATGTAACGCGGAGGCGCGGAAGACGCGGAGTTCGCTGATGACGATCTATACAATCCTGCGCTCTCCGCGTGTTCCGCGCCTTCGCGATAATTAAACAAAAGACTACGCTACCCATCGAGAGGCTTCGCGAATTCTCCTAAGTTTTCATCGAGAGGGGCAAATCTTACGGGCGGTCGTAGCCCGCCCCTCGATACACACATATCGCTTGCCTACCGTTACGTTCGCCAGCACATCTCATCCACGATTGTTAAACATCGGTTTTTCGCGTCTCATCCCTTGAAAAGCCTTACAACTAATCGCATCGTACCGGCATGAATTCACATGACGCCAAGCGATCTCTTCGGGTCCCTCTTCTCTCAGCGTTCATCGGAGCGGCGCTCGTCGTCGGCGCGTTCTTTGGAGTAAAGCGGTGGTACCCATCTCCTTCACGACACGGCCAACGCACCGTCACTCCGCGAGGTGAGCTGAGCTCTGAGGAGCGCGGCACTATTGATCTTTTTAAAGTCGCGGTTTCGTCGGTCGTCTACATCACGAGCGTCGCGGTGGAGCGAGACGCGTTCTCCATGAACGTATTTGAAATACCCCAGGGCGCGGGATCTGGTTTTATTTGGGATGAGCGGGGATACATCGTGACTAACTTTCACGTGATCCAGAACGCATCCGCCGCGCGCATTACTCTTTCCGATCATTCGTCGTGGGAGGCGAAACTCGTGGGCGTTGAGCCGGATAAGGATATCGCGGTCCTCAAGATAGAACCGGTCGGAACGAAACTCACTCCGATAGCGATCGGAACCTCAAAAGACCTCCGCGTTGGACAACGTGTATACGCCATCGGAAATCCGTTTGGATTTGATCACACGCTGACCACCGGCGTCATCAGTGGGCTGGGTCGTGAGATCAAGTCCGTTACCGATAGACCGATACAGGGCGTCATTCAAACTGACGCGGCGATTAATCCAGGCAATTCTGGTGGCCCCCTGCTCGACAGCGCGGGACGATTGATCGGCATGAACACGGCGATCGTGAGCCCGTCAGGTTCGTACGCCGGAATTGGGTTTGCAGTGCCGGTGGACACGATTAATCGAATCGTTCCTCAACTCATAAGAAACGGCGTCGTCAAAAAACCTGGCCTCGGCATTCAGGTACTCGAGAGCGATCTCCTCCGTGGTAACGGAATCATTGGCGCGATCGTGGCGAACGTACTTAAGGAGTCGCCAGCCGACAAAGCAGGATTATCCCCACTCGGCAGAGACAGCCGCGGCAAGATTCAGCTCGGTGATATCATCATCGCCGTCGATGACAAGCCGATCTTAGATGGCGATGATCTTTTGAACGTTCTCGATGAGAGGCAGCCTGGTGATAAACTACGAATGCGAGTTTTGAACAACGGCGAAGAGCGAGTTGTCACAGTGACGCTCGGCCTGCTGCAGGAGTAGCGCTCAAAAGGAGCAACACCTACCCGTGAGAAAAGAGCTCTGAAGCTTGAGGCCTTCCAACCTACGCCCATACGAGGTAGGTCAGACGACCTCCGCACCTTTCCACCGTAACTCTTAAGAGAGATGATTGAAGCCTTCTACCGCTAGCTTCTAAAAGTCCCAGCTTGCTAAGCGTGAGACATACTCGCTGAACTTATGTAATTAGCTAGGTTCACAGACTCAAAGAATGGCTTCGCATCTTTTTCCTAATCGGTATTTTCGGCCAAGGCCCTCGATACCGACCTGCCGACGGTGCTCAGACGTATAACTCGTCCAACTACCTGCTTAAGCTCCTCACTCATCGCGCTAGCTAGCACAGGGTCTCTCTCTCCCTCGATGATAGCGGACCCGATGTTTGCAATAGCGTCGAGCAGAGAGTAGCGCATCGTTGAGGTGGGATTCAGAAGCCGCTGCGCCACCTGAAGATCCGGAAAATGTACACTACGAGCAGCTTCATACTCCAGAGCGGATACCGCGACGGCGAATCTAACGACGTCAAGCAGACAGGAAAGGGAGTCTCGGCTCCTCGGAGCGCACTCGGGTAGTTTGAATCCACTCTGTATGCACTCATGAACGTATTCGCGATCTACACGAGCACTCTGCAGTGTGTCAAAGAATCCGCGCTCGTTGACCTGCCGTGCCAAGGGCACTCGCAGTGGAGAGTCCGTCCGTCTCATGACGGACTGGATCGTCATCAGCACTCCGAGTCGAACGTTGAGCCGAGCGCGATCAGGATTAAAGGATCCGTCTTGAGGAAGGCGGGGGTCGTGATGAGTAAAGAAGAGACGAGACCTATGCAGTACCGTTTCTAAGAGCCTGGTAACCGCGCCGATGCCTTTACGTTCGTACGTCCGTTCGCTGAGTTCGGCCAAATTTCGAGCGGCACGCAGCCGAACAGAGACGTCTGGATCTGAGAGTGCGAACTCAATCGCGGAGACCCGGTGGCGAAGGGCGGGCAGGTCGAGCGCACGCAATCGCATGCTCGCCGCATCCATACCGCTCCGTTCTTTATCGGTATTGGTTGCAATCGCCTTGTTGGTCACCACGCGGTTCATCGTTATCGGTTATGGCGCCTTTCACCGGGGAGGTAGCTGGTTATAATGAAGAGAGTTCGGGTCACAGACACCACATGGCGGTCCCATATTGCGCAGGACTGTCGGATCTAGATCTTTTTAGACGCCGATTGGTTTGATTAGGGACGCTGTGGTGGTCATGAGTTTCCCGTAGGTGTGGCGTTCCGGGGAGTAAGCGTAACGGCCCGCCGCAGTCGCCTACTTCACCACATACCGCGTCACCGCCGCTTCGGTTCTTTGACAACGTGAATGGATCGAGGCGGTTTTGATGCAGTCGGTGATAGAAGTTTGCGTTGCACTTCTCAATCAAGCGAAGCGTCCGGCTTGAAACTCTGCCATAGGACAAGTCGCGCCCCAAAGAGAAGCGGCTTTTGACTTACCCCCAGTTGCCGCTTATCATAAAAGCTCGTCGAGAAAGGTCTCGTTATAAAGGCCCCTTTTCGCTCGGCGATCGAAATCCGGTTAGCAACAACCGTTCAGCAGCGGATCAGTACATACCTCCAATCCAACGAGCACCGAGTAGCACTTGCTTACTAGCAGTATGAGTTTTTTTTCTTCGCGCCAAACACCACCACAAGTACCGTCTGATAGGACAAACATCTCAAACGCGCGGACCGATCGCGTTGTAGCGTTATCACGCTACAAGCATGTAGCTGAATTAGCTCCGTTTAAGCTCGGTCTACTCATCGCTGCTCACGGCCTTGAGGTTCATGTGCTTCGTACTCGTAATGATACCCCCCAAATCATCGATCAATTTGAGCTTACAGGACCGCGCTTCAAATGTCGGCATGCACACGAGGACGGACACTCGATATCGATCTCCAAACCAGACCGCGGCAAGCTTAATTTCCACGTGGAAGGCGTTCCGTATGTTGTTTCATACAGCAACCTTTCCAAGGCCGGCGGGATGCACCTATCTATACTTTCAGCGAAGCTAGGTCCGAATGGACGAAAGCTGATTGGGGCGAGTAATCAATCTTTTGAGAGCGTATTTATCCCGCGACTACCGTCTGACCCAAATGACATCCTTCGGCTAAGTTCGGCAGTAGAAGCCAATAAGCACCGACTCTCGGGATTGTTAGATCTCAGCTCTCTCACCGAATTCTGTAGAGGTATGAAGGATATCTTTTATCGATGGAGTGAGCTTCAGCCTCGGGAGCGAATACTTGCTATCCGGCAACAGGCGAATGAAACTCTCATGCTTTCTGGGGTGTATCCGTGCTACTTCCCCGAGGGACAAGTCTCCTCATGGACCTCATTCTCTCCAGATAAGCTGTGCCGATTTATTCCGGCGGAGTGGAGTATCTATCGCTCTCCCGACTTCGTCGATAAGAATTCTCTCACCCCACGGGAAGAGGTTCATTTCGCGTCATCGCTCTACGCTGAACTACGCTCGGCAGAGCAGACCTGGCTCGTACTGCGCTACCTCGCCGGTAAAGATACGGGAGCGCTAGATGCCGCTCATCTTCCACTCCAACTGACCACAATCGCCAAGGCAGCAAGGGAGCTTGCGATAACCTGCGCCCCCGAGGAGGCCATCCGTCTTGATATGCTACTCGATAGCATCACTACGGAGACTAAGGACCACGATGCCCGATCATTTTTGGGTGAGCGGTATCGACATTCTCCAATCCTTGCTTTTGAGGACCGGCTCCGTAGAAAGCTTGGGCTCCCGTACCTTTTTCATCAACGAGATGCCGCTGAGGCAGCGCGTATGGTGCGGCGAGAATGGGTTCGCGGTTAAAGCCACTCTGGGCCAAAGACACGGCTCTCATCATGCGGCCAACCAAGATCCTTGATGAGAAGCACCTGGGAGACGAGTCCCGAATGCGGGCTCTGAACAGCGGCGAGAAGCGCGTTCTTACCATCACACACGGAGTGCTGCGGGAGTAGTACTCAGGAAATCCTTGATTACTCGAATACTCTCCTCTTCCTCCGTAGCGAAGGGATGGTGCGCGCTACGCTCAAAGACATGGGTCCGTGAGCCAGGCACGAGTGAGGCGAAGTAGGCGTGCGCCTCTGGGGTAGCCTCATCGAATCGACCACACATAAAGA
>JAIXPR010000254.1 GCA_027486155.1 Pseudomonadota bacterium
CCACCGGGGAGTTTTCGCACGGTTGGCCGTGACCAGATGAGAACAACCGGAGCGGTTAAACGCCGGCGATTAGTGAAGGACTATCGGATAGACGAGGTGGAACCGAGGTATTCGCGCCGTGAAGAAATCGCCATCGCCCTTCCGAAAGATGTAGCTCCCTACCATTGAACCGATAGGGTCCCGAATGACGGTGCTACTTGAGTACTCAAACCGCTCTCCCGGTTTTAGTACCGGTTGCAACCCTACCACGCCAGGTCCAGTAACCTCTCCGGTCTGCTCACCAGCTGACTCGATTACCCAGTGACGCTCTAGAAGCTGAACCGTGTCGCTCGAATGGTTCTCGATAACGACCCGATACGCGAACACAAATGCCCCCTCGTGCGGATTGCTCTCCTCGCACAACGGGCTCGGCTCAACTGTCACCGTGATGCTAGCGGTGGTCTCAGTAAAGGTGCTCATACTTCTTAGGGTAACTAAGTGTGGGGGCGATGAAAAGAGCCCCACATGCGCGCTGCTGGATTAACTCCACTTTCCGTGGTACCTGAACTTTACCCCATGACCGGACACCTATTACATAAAACCCTGACCCCCCTCCACCCGTTTCACCGCGAGTTCCACGCTCACGAGGTCGTCAGAGAGAGCCGTAAGGTGTGGCGCCTTATTTTGAGGTCCCCCCATTGGAACGAGATTAGAAAATCGGTGGCGATGATAGCGGGCGGAGAACGGTCCCGAGCTTCGTCAGTCGACCTGACCCACGATGCGATCTCAGCGATAGTGCCGGGGACTATTGAGTACGAGAAACTGACATCCCTCTGCCGATCCCTGATATCGTGGCGGACGGGACCATACCAGCTCGGTGAGCTATATCTCGATACCGAGTGGCGCTCCCACATGAAGTGGGACCGAATATCTCCGATGATCCCTCGAAAGCCAAACATGCGGGTGGCTGATGTTGGATGCAGCAACGGATACTTCCTCCACAAGCTCTCCCTGCTAAATCCAGAGATTGCAATCGGCTTCGATCCGGTCGAACGGTGCTGGCTCCAGTTCGCCCTGCTACAAGCTATTTTGCAAACGCCAAACCTCGCGTTCGTACCGATGGGGGTCCTATCTCTCAACGCCTTCCCTCAATTCTTCGATTTCATCTTGTGTATGGGGGTCATTTATCATCAGCGCGACCAAGCTCTAGCTGTACGGAGGCTCTACGACGCGACTCGGTCTGGGGGACACGTGCTTCTTGAAAGTCTCGTAGTTCCACACGATGAACCTCTCACCATCTCACCACCCAACCGATACGCGAAGATGCGAAACGCGTGGACAATCCCATCCGCGGCTTCGCTGGAGACCTTATTCCGCGCCGCCGGATTTAAGGATGTAGAGGTGCGTTCCTTCGGCCCCCTGAACACCGCAGAGCAGCGCAGCACCACGTTCGCGCCGTACGAGAGTTTGTCTGATTTCCTTGATCCCAGCGATCCAACAACAACGGTCGAGGGACACCCCGCGCCGCATACCGCCGCCGTAATCGGAAGAAAATAGCGCCTCCGAAGATACGATCCCGCTACCTGCCGCATTGAGAGCGTTTTTCACAATGAGAGCGGCGAGACCAGAGAGCAAAGAGATTACGCTTTAGTAATCGGCCCCGATCAAGAGTTCCTCAATAGTTACGTTGAGCGCCTTGGCGAGCTTTGAGATCGCTCCGATACTGATATTTTGCTTACCGTGCTCAACCGCGCTGATGTAAGCCCGGTCGAGGTCGGAAGAACCCGCCAGTTCCTGTTGGCTCATACCCCGTAGCTTTCGGTACTCGTGGACCGAATGGCCAAGTTTTCTGAGAAAGAGCCCAAGCGCGTTCTCGGCATTCAGAAGGCCGCACACCTGACGAGCGATGGTTACAGCTTGCTGAGGGTCTGGAGTATAGGCATCGGCTGCTACCTGCGTCGCTAATTCAGGACGTACGGCGAACGCGGCGCCACCTATAAGGACCTTCGGCGCCGGATTTAATTTCTTCAACTCTTCAACGAGCTTTGTTGCCACTGGTACGAGCGATGAGAGGGAACACGAAACACACACGATATGAGCTCCCCTCGCTTTCACGAAGGGCACGAGGTGATCCGTGGGCACATCCGCTCCGAGGAAATCAACTTCCCACCCATCTACCGCTAAAAAATCCGCGACCGCTTGCGCCCCAATAAAGTGTTGGTCACCTTCGACCGAACTCACGACCGCCTTAAGACCAAGTTTGAGGCGGGTCTTGAGCAGCCCTTTCAGGCGGGCCATTTGTCGCAAGGTTACTTGAGTCGCGATATGCTCTTGCGGAATCTCGACCTCACCTCTGTGCCAACGAGCCCCGATCTCCACCTGCACCGGCATAAGGACATCGAGATATATCTTGGATGGAATAACCCCACTAGCGAGCCCTTGGTCGATGACACGGGTCGCTTCGTCAGAGTTACCAGCGAGTACCGCATTGAGGTACGAATCGCGTAGCTTCGATAGTATGTCTGTGCCCACAAAACCACCTTCGATATTTGGTATATGCTAAACTAGTATAACAGGTGACGCATAAACCCACCAGTGCGGGCTTCGACTTCGACTAAATAAAACAGTCCAAAGTCTGAGGCATAAAAGCCACGATAATTCATATCGTTAAGCTCTGACGGTGCCCTTGACCGTCCCCTGGGGGGGTGGCCCCCCCGGCGCACACCTTGCGGCCGGAGGACCGGTCACGAAAGCCCCCCGGCGAAGGGGGACTGGTCCCTAGCACGACCTGATAGATGTCTGCGCTCCTGCCCGCGTTCCTCCTGACCGGGGACTAGCACGAAGGGCGGACGAGCAACTCTGTTACATAACGATCACAATGGCTGTGCGGGGCACACGTATTCCCGGCATCATGCCCCTCCCCTTACACAGCCCATCTAGACTCTGCGCTGAGATCGAGGGGACTTATGCAAGAGAGCATTTCTCGCACGACAATTCAGCGGCGACTCGACAAAAGGTGCGTCGGTAGGTCTCAATCGTCCATGGCATCAACGGTTGCTGTCATGACATAGAATGTCCTTGTATCAGCCCTCGCTCGTCACAACGCCCCGCTTCGCCGCGGTCATTCAAACAGTTGTTCAATCTCTCGACCGATAGAATGCGGCACGCATTGAAAGGTGCGATAAGACTGGGTATAAAAGAGAACTTAGTTCGTCTGTAACTATTTTGCGGACCGATTCGGCCCTCCCAAGCGTCTAGTAAGGAGAGCCCTATGTTGGTTCTTGGGCCGCCCTAGCTCAGTTGGTAGAGCACTTCATTCGTAATGAAGGGGTCGCGTGTTCGATTCACGTGGGCGGCTCCATTTTTTCCACTCGGCGTTCTGGCCCAGGGGCTGACGCCCCTCTTGCCCACTCGGCGTTCGTGCCCAGGGGCTGCCGCCCCTCTCGCCACTAAATGTGGCTTCACCCCGCTACCCTCAAATTTCTCTCGATTACCATGTGCCAGTCTCTCGCGGAGAGGGCGTCCCTTCCCGCACTCGGCGTTCGTGCCCAGGGGCTCCGCCCCTCTCGCCACTAAATGTGGTTTCACCCCGCTAGCCTCAAATTTCTCTCGATTACCATGTACCATTCTCGTGCGACCTCATTACCGCAAGTCTCCCACGTCACACGAGACCACAACGAGCGGAAGCCAGAAGGTTCCCTTACTTGGGATGTAATGAATATCTGGGTTCTTGCACCGTTGCTTAGCGATCTCGATATCAGCGGCGGAATGAGGGTCTTCATTAGCGGGCTTATCCGGCAAAACGAAGACCACACGTTTCCAGTCAGAGACCGCGGCCGTCTCTTCCGTCTGCTCACGCAACTTTGTGCACTGGTATGCCCAGGTGTCCTTAAAGTTCAACGCCATCATGGGATCTTGAATGTACGCTCGGAGACTCGCGCGCGGCGGAATAAACCAGAGGTTCGGACGATTTTGAGGGGACGTCAGATAATCGAGGATAAGATACGTAATTTTGCCCATATAGTAGCCCACTGAAAACTCAGCGATGACTACGGAACCTGGCGGGATATATGTCGAAAGCTCCTTCACCGCTTGAATCTCAGGAGGCTCGCCGTATCGTGGCTTGATACCGCTGAACCACTGCC
>JAIXPR010000218.1 GCA_027486155.1 Pseudomonadota bacterium
AGGAACTGAAGCACGTCGGCATGCCGGAGCTCGACCACATCGAACCCCTTCATCGAGAGCTCACTCATAAGCTGCTCACCTACCATGCGACCGAAGGTGCTCGACGCGTAGAGATCATCGACGTTCACGAACGTCGTAACGCCGATCGGACCGGGTGCAGAACCTCTATAGTGCCGATCAATTTGAGCCGCGAGGAGAGAGGTTTTAAATCGACCCGGACCGTAGTTGTCATAGTCCTTGTTTGGGATCGGCCAATACGCCGGCATGTCGTCGTAGCGAGGGCTACATCCAGTGGCGCCGATGATTAAAATACCGGTGCAAACGCCCAAAACCTGGCATACTCTTTGAACCTTGGAGAGAAGTGTATGTCCGGTTTTCAGACCTACTGGAGTAAACATAGTAACCTCATGCAATTAGCTTCATCCCTAACAACTTCGAACTGGATCCGGGGCGCGCTGCGTGTCAGTCTTTTGACACTCCCGGTACTTTTATCCAGCTGCGCGATGCTCTTTCGCCACACGGGCGAGACTTGCACAACTCGTGCCTATGTAAGAACGGACCTCCCTGCCTTTATCGATCAGAGGTTTAAGGGTGGGGTCACCGCGCGCATGGCCGTTATTCCCTTCGTTGCGCAGGCAAACTTTACCGCGCAGAACTCTGAGCTTCCCGGTATTAGCGACCAACTCGGGTGGACAACACAACGCGAACTTCTCGCCTACGACACACTTCCAATTGTCGAGGTATTCAATCGACAGGATTGGCCTGGTAAGAAGGACGACTTTTTTACCGGTAATTTTGGCGCTCTCTCACTCGCTCGTACCGCGGGCTACGACCTCGTGCTCGTGGGATATCTTGAACGACTCTCCCGTCTCGATGAGTGGACCATCCACACCAAGATCATCGATGTCGACTCAGGAACTACACTCTGGTACGGAACCTCGCGGGTTGTGACGAACCGGCACGACATGCTTGAAGTAAGTGGTACCTTTGGCATTACATCACAGCGTTCAGACATGCTGTATACGGATGCCATGGTCAACGAGGCTGGGCGGTGTATCGCTCGGGATATCATGATCGATCCAGCGGATGAGCCGAGCTTCTGGTCGTTCCTGCCTTGGGTGGCATAGCGCCACGCGAGCGCGAGAGGTGCCCGAGCCCCTCTCGCGCTACCATCACGTGACCTCTATTTATTCTTTTTTACGACCCTCTTTGCCCCACGAGTAGAACTCGACTTTCGGACGGTTTTCACGGACGTGGCTTTGCGAACCGGCTTCGCCTTCGCACCTCTCTTGGCGATGGCTGTCTTGCCGGAGGCCTTCTTCGCCGCGGTCTTTTTCGAGGTAGCTTTGGTAGCCTTGGCCGCGGTCGCCTTTGCAACCCCATTCTTCGAAAGGGCTTCGATTGCGGCCAAAACCTCCTGCGCGTGCCCTTCAGGCTTTACGGTGTCGAAGATGTGCGCGATCTTTCCAGCTTTGTCCACGAGGAAGGTCTTCCGAAAGATCCCCTGAAAGGTGCGCCCCATAAATTGCTTCGTACCGTACGCGCCGTACGACTTGGCGACCTTAAAGTCTGTATCGGACACGAGAGGAACCTTAAGCGAGTACTTCTTACAAAACTTCGCTTTCGTCTTCTCGTCACCACCGGAGACACCAACCACACGCACATTACGCGCGGCGAACTTCTCAATGCACTGAGAGAACTCTTTCGCCTCCAGAGTACAGCCCGGGGTATCATCCTTTGGATAGAAGTAGAGTACAGTGTACTCCGCTTTAGGCTGATCGAGGGTGTGCGTGTACCCATCCTTATCCTTCAGTGAGAATCGGGGCGCTGATTGCCCAATTTTTAAAGCTGCCATGAGTGAGGCTCCTACATGCTAGACGGTGTATGGCGCGAGTATAGCGGCGTGGCGAACGTTTCGGCAGACCGTAAACGTTTTGTAGTGGAATAAAAGGAACGACTAGCAGGGTGGTGAAAAATAGTTCTGTCGCGAGCATTTTGAGAGTTTAGACGAAACGAGGCGGAGATGGCGAAAAAACCGCAGACGTATCCTCTGAGATACGTTGAGGATTTTTTTGACTTCTCCAACGAAGTTGCAGTCAAACTATCGAAATGCGCAGCAGGAAATCATTTTTCACCACCCTGCTAGGGCTAGTGGCGTATGGCTAGATACGGCGCACGGGAGGGCGGTCATTCCGCCCTATGCTAAAGCTACGGGGGGCAAGCCTGACCGCCGAGCGGTTGCGTGAGGCGTGGGTGTTGCGCGGCGCGGAAGATTCCGGCGACCAGGAATGGTCGCCCTCCCATATGGCGATGGATGGGAACAAATCTCCCGCTTGCTCTCCCCACCTTATTCAAGGGAACCTGTCCGTAGAGATCGAACATCGAACAACCCATGACACCCCCACTCGACATCATCCACACGCCGCCCCGCCTCGCTCCGTGCGAGCACATCGCCGGAAATGAGAAGTTTGCGCTCAAGGCCTTAGCGATGCAGGGTAATCACCTTCGAGCGGATGGAAGTTCGCTCGTCGACATTACCCTAGACCTTGAGGATGGAGCTCCTGTCGGTCAGGAAGCCGCGCTTCGAGCGACCTTCATTACCCTTCTTAACTCGAGCCATAACCAACTCAAGCAGGTCGGCGTTCGAATTCACGCTTCCAACTCGCCACATTTTGAAAAAGATATCGAGGAGCTCGTGATCGGCGCGAGTTCGTCGCTCGCGTATATCACGATCCCAAAAATCACATCCGTTCGAGAGGTGTCGTGGGCGGCCGGCGTTATTGAACACTACGCGAAGAAAGCTGGGATAAACCGCCATATTCCCCTCCATCTCCTCATCGAGACACCGGAGGCTATCGAATCGGTACACCAGCTAGCCGAGCACCCTTCCGTCGAGACCCTCGACTTTGGGCTCATGGATTGCATCTCACATTTTGGAGGAGCTATCCCATCCTCGGCGATGAGAAGTCCTGAGCAGTTCGACCATCCCCTTATCCATCGAATAAAAAACGAGATAGCGCTCGCCGCGTTACGTCACAACAAGATCGCGAATCACAACGTCACCGTAGACATTCGAAATCCGGACCAAGCGTTTAAGGATGCGTACAGAGCGCGACACGAGTTCGGATTCCTAAGGATGTGGAGCATTCACCCGGATCAGATCGCGCAGATTATTCGGGGCATGATACCAACGGCCGATGAGCTGCATGAAGCGAAGGAGATCATCGCCGCAGCGCAAGCGGCTCAGTGGGGACCGATACAACACAACGGTCGGCTGCACGACAGGGCCTCATATCGCTACTATTGGGGAATTCTCAATCAGAGTGGAAGCGCTACTCCCTAACACCCTACTCCGAAACACCGCTATCGTCTTTGAGCGTAAGCTGCAACCGATCATTAAATCCCACCGTATCAAGCACGGACTCGATGGCGCTCTTGGGTAGCCCTCGCTCCTTCGTTACGGCGTCAAATCGCTTACGATCCACAAACTCCTGAATCACCTCATCGGCGAACTCAGGAAACACCTCGCGTACACGAACGGGATTGACCTCAGTGCGTCGCACCTTTTGGATCGCGCATCGGCCATACGGACCATCGTAGGCGGGTTCGCCATCGATGAGCTTCTGTCGAATCATCTCTTTGATCTTCGCTTCGCGCGCCTGCAAGAACGCGAGCTCGTGCGATATCCCGGCGCTGATCTCATA
>JAIXPR010000312.1 GCA_027486155.1 Pseudomonadota bacterium
CGCGTCAGTGAAAGCGAGCCTCGTTATCGCGATCTTCATGCACGGTAAGTACGAGAATAAGATCATTTGGACCTACATCCTGATCCCCTTTATTCTGCTTGCGATCATGATCGGCGGCATCTTTACGGATGATCCCTTCCGCTCGCACCCGCTGCCGTTTGGGGCGCAGGGTCAGCAGGCAGCTGCTCCAGCGGCTCCGAAAGCACCGGCTCATCACTAATTTATCTCTCTCTCGAAGGGTTATTTTACAAAGAGGACAGCGAGGACGGAGAGGAAGGGGCACCGCTTTTTTATTGCGAACCTACTCCGGCAGCTCAACGAACTCGACCGCCCCGGTTTCGGGTTGTAGAAACGCGATCGTATAGCGGTCAGCCGAGAAGAGGGCTCCCGGATTGACGATCCTCGTCCGTCCGACCACTTCGTCCCGTGGAACGTGCGTGTGCCCGTGAAGCACGTAGTCGTACTGTTGAGTAGCGACCGCCTCGTCGATAACACGGGCGCTCGTTCCGTGATTCACGAAGAACTTTTTACCGGCATGCTCAAAGGTTATGGTGTCATCTATTTGGGAGAACCCTAACTCTCCACATTTTTTCTTGAGCCCCGAACGCTCGCCGTCGTTGTTGCCGAACACGAGCTTGAGGGGAAGTCCCGCGAAACGCTCTAGAACCGGGGGGGAGATAATATCACCGCAGTGAATAACCAGAGACGGAGAGCGTTCTTTAAAAACCTTCACCGCTTTAATGATCATCCGGACGTCTTCGTGTGTGTCAGAAACGATGGCAACGAGGGTATTCATAAGGTGACCATATCGTAAGAGAGAAGGGGCGGAAACAGCGGAAACCGGTCCTGCGGCGCGCAGCTTTTTGATTAATTATCGCGGAGGCGCGGACGACGCGGAGAGCGCAGGACCTCATCAATAGCCATCCGCGAACTCGGCGTCTTCCGCGCCTCCGCGACATATAACCAAGATATGTGGACCCAGAGGAACCTTGCTGTTGAAAAAGGGGACGTTACCTTTTCCTCCATCGAGACGCGATGCGATACGACACCCCAGGGTATATCGAAGGACCGCCCGGTAGGGCCCGACTCCTGGCGGGCCGTGCTATGGAGGTATCAACGCGTGATCAATGGGCGTAGCGCTGGGCTCTCGCCTTTTAGCTTACTTTTCCCCGCCGGTCGTTGTGCGGTAGCATGGTGAGGCTATCCCTTGTAAGAGCACGAGCGCTTTATGACAACAGCCCTGATCATCCTTGCGGGATGTACCCTTGTCCTGGTTCCGACCCTTCTCTTTATCCTCCTTGTCCAGCCGATATGGGCCTTCGTGGAGGTGTGCGGAACCTCGCTCCTTGGTCGGGGTGGAAAGATTCTGTGGCTTGTGGCGCTCCTCATCTTCACAATTGTGGGGAGCATTCCCTACGCCCTCTTCGTCTCGGCCTCAGCGGCGTTACGACAGGTCACCCTCGTCTGCGTGCTCCTTATCGGGATTGTGGTGGGAATTGGCTACGGGGTCGTTCACTACAACCCTCATCTTAAGGACCAGGTAATGCATAAGGTTAATGAGGCCCGCAGCACCTACGCTCAGGTAAAGGATGTATCTGAGATGGCCAAGCACCTGAAGTGGTAGGGAACCTCAATGCCAAAGAGTCATTTTTCTATCAATAGCGTTACCTCCCTGACAAGCGTTCCAAAGGGTGGGCGGATCCACGTGGTCGGGGTTGCTGGTGTCGCTATGGCGCAGCTCGCCGTTGAGCTCACCAAACAGGGATTTCTGGTATCAGGAAGTGATAAGGACTTCTATGAGCCGATGGGGAGCTTTCTGCGTAACTCCTCCGTTACCCTCTTTAAAGGGTACGGCGCGACGAACGTACCCCCCTCGGTAGACCTCGTGGTGATCGGTAACGCGGTCAGCTACGAGAACGTTGAAGTAGCGGTCGTTGAGGAACGAAATCTGCCCTACACCTGCTTCCCACGAATGTTACATGAGACGATCATCGAGGGGAAACGCTCGATCGTTGTAACCGGCACGCACGGTAAATCCACCACAACGGCGCTTATAGCATCCACACTGTTAAAGTTGGGTGGGGAGCCGAGCTATTTTGTCGGTGGAATCGCGCAAGATCTTCCGATGAGCCTCGCTCGTGGTAACGGAGCCTACAGCGTTGTCGAAGGGGATGAGTACGACAGCGCGTTCTTCGCCAAAGTCCCTAAGTTCTCATTCTACCATCCGGATATCTGCGTCATTAACGCCATCGAGTACGACCACGCCGACATCTACCCGAACGTCGAGAGTATCATCTCGGTGTTTCGGGAGATGGTCATGAAGATGCCTCCGCACAGTACCGTATTGTGCTGTAGCGATTATCCACATGTGGATAACCTTGTGGGAGAACTTCGCGGCAAGGTGCCGAGTCGGATCGTAACGTTCGGATGCTCTCCTGATGCCGATATCTCGATCGTCCGTCGAGAGCAGGTCGGACTCTCTCAACGGGTGACCGCTCGAAGTGAAACGCAGGGCGAGTTTACTTTTACGATCCCGATGACCGGGGTCTACAACGCGAAGAACGCGCTCGTTACGATCGTGGTCGCGATGATGAGTGGGTACTCGCTTGAGCACGCGACTGAGGCGGTTGCGACCTTCAAGTCAGTGAAGCGGCGGCAAGAGGTGCGTTACGATAGGCACGGCATAACCCTGATTGAGGACTTCGCGCATCATCCCACCGCGGTCCATGAAACCCTCTCTGGGATCAGGGAGGCCTTCCCAGGGCGAAAGATATGGGGAGTGTTTGAGCCGCGATCGAACACGAGTCGACGCAAGGTATTTCAGGAGCCGTACGTCGCGGCGTTTAAAAACGCTGATGAAGTTGTGTTGTGCCAGGTGGTGTCCCGCGAGATCGACGCGAACCAAGAGTTGCTCGATGTCGATACCTTGAGCGTGAAGATAGGGGAGGGCGGAACCTCATCCCGGGCCCTTCCCGATCCTAAATCCATTCAGGAGTTACTTCTGTCTAATCTGGGCACCAACGATGTCATCGTCGTGATGTCGAACGGCTCCTTTGGTGGGTTACCTCAATCTCTTGAGAGTGCCTTAGTCGCCCGTTTCGGCTGATAATAAGCCCCTTCAAACGAGCCTTCCCAAAAACGCAGAAACCGACACATCCGGGTTAATCAGGCCACCCTGCTCACCGGCTTAACGGCAGAGCTCGGTGGTTTGCTAGCAATGAGGGCGCCCGCTCCCCTATAGTTATTCGGCATGGGCCGCGCTGACAGCGCGAGTTCATCGTCACAATCTCATACGGGTAGAGAACTCTAGCAGGATGGTGAGAAATGGTCTCCTGTTGCGCCGATCGATAGTTCGACTGCGACTTCGTTGAAGCCGATGAAAAAATCCTCAACGTATCACAGAGGATACGCTTCCGGTTTTTTCATCGTCTCCGCCTCGTTTCGTCAGAACTCTCGATGTGCTCACGACGGATCCATTTTTCACCATCCTGCTTACAAGGTTTTGTTGACCTTTGGTACCTACCTCATCGCCCGGAGCGGTGAAGAAAGTACCAACTGAATGGACACCCGTTATATCTATGAACCACTACATCGGAATTGTTGGTCTTTGTGCGATCCTAGCGTTCTGCTACGGACTCTCAAAGAATCGTCGGCGAATCGATTGGAAGCTTGTCGGCTACGGCATCGCTCTCCAGTTGATCCTCGCTTTTGTTGTGTTGAAGACCTCCCCTGGCAGGGCGGCTTTCGACTACTTGAATCACGGTTTCGATGCGCTTATGAGTCATTCGAAGGAGGGCGCGAGCTTTCTCTTCGGCGGACTCACCGAGCAATCGATTCCGGTTACAGATGGGCAAGACGCTAAGATCGGAGGTCTCATCCGGTTAGGCGCGTCATTCGCGTTCGCGGTTCTGCCGAGCGTTATCTTCTTTTCGTGTTTGATGGCGATCCTCTATCACATCGGTCTTATGCACCGGATCGTGTATTGGATGGCGCTCTTCATGAAAAAGACGCTCAAGACGAGCGGCGCGGAGTCACTCTCGGCAGCGGCGAATATCTTCGTTGGGCAGACAGAGGCTCCGCTTCTGATTCGTCCCTACTTAGAGAAGATGACACGCAGCGAGATCCTCGCCGTGATGATCGGAGGTATGGCAAATATCGCTGGGGGTGTCTTGGCGGCGTACGTGAGTATGCTGTCTGACAAATTCCCAGACATCGCTGGCCACCTCATAGCGGGAAGTATCATGTCAGCGCCAGCGTCCCTGGTGTTGGCTAAGATCCTTCTTCCCGAAGAGGAGGTTCCAGAGACTGCCGGTAATGTCGACGCGCAGTTCGTGCGTATCGATGCTAACGTCATTGAGGCGGCAACGCGCGGTGCGAGTGAGGGGCTCACCCTCGCGCTCAACATCGCGGCGCAGCTCCTGTGCGCTATCGCCTTAGTCGCTCTTGGTAACGCGATGTGGGGAGGGCTCTGTCACTGGGCAACCAGTATGACAGGCTATAGCCTTAACCACATCGACACCTTCCAAGAGCTTCTGGGATACGCGTTCGCGCCGGTCGCCTGGCTGCTCGGCATTCCCTCACAGGATTGCTTGGTTGCTGGAAAGCTCTTAGGCGAGAAGACGATCTTGAATGAGTTCGTCGCCTACGCGCACATGGGGGATTACCTACACGGTAAACCTCTGATGGATGGAGTTCCGGTGCAGGAGTTAGCCGAGCGCACCAAGATCATCCTGAGTTACGCCTTGTGCGGATTCGCCAACATCGGCTCCATCGGAGTGCTGGTTGGTGGGATGGGTGCGCTGATGCCAAGTCGTCGTGGTGATATCGCTCGCTTGGGTCTTCTGGCTCTTGTTGGTGGTACCTGCTCGACCTTCATGACAGCGATTATTGCTGGCTTGATTCTGTGATTGGCACGGAGTGGAGGTTCTTTTTGATGTTTTTCAAAGAGTTCTCTCCCTCCCTTCCTCCTCGATCTGTCCAAATACCTCATAATGGCGTCGTTTGCGTCCCGTGAAGGTCAATAGTCTCAATATCTTATTCAAGCCCTAACGTAGAAAAAGCTATTTGAGCGATTTTTTCTCAAGCTACCCGACAGGGTGACGATTAGTCCTTTGTCTGTGTTATCCGCGGGGCTTTCATGACCACATTGTGCCGAACGATTATGGCATTGCTCGTAGGCTTTGTAGTTGGTGTTTATAGCGACACGGCTCGTGCCCAGTCAGTTGGGCATTCGGCCATGGGGGCCGTGCAAGTCATTATCAAAGGGCCACCATACGCACGCTGGAGGTTCGAAGAGGAGGCGGGTATGAGGAGGAGGGATCGCCCATCGAAACATACTGAGGCGAATCTAACACCCAAATCCTATACGATAGTTTTCTCGGAAGTGGCAGACTTTATCACTCCGAAGCCGGTAACTGTTACCGTAGTCGCGAACCAAGTCACCCCCGTTCTGGTTGAATACCTCCCAGGAAGACCCAAAGCGCTCACCGCCGTCTATGAACCTGGCACCACATACACCCGGTGCTTTCCAACACAGGTTGTGCTTGCGGTTAATTACCCGGTTCCTGATGATTACACTGGTAGTGATGGTGCCCACTTTGAGAAAGCGTTCCCTTTGGCTCTAACTGCGAGCGGCAAAATAGATGCATCTGCGGCCATAACGGGGATGAGAGAGGAGCTAAAGCGTCTTGAGGCTGGGTTCGGCTGTGATGTGACGCAACCCACCCCTTCGTCCAGCTGCAGGCTTTCTGCGGAGAGTTTCGCTAGAGCGAGGCGGATGTATATCGATAATCCAGGTATTCCTGAAGGGTTTTTTTGGATTCCAACCGGGCCATTTGATCAGGGTTGGGTTAAGGGGGAGAAACACACGCTCAGCGTGATCGCTGATGACAAGATATCATCAACTGGAGTGGTTCTTGAAGTTGTGAATGAGCTGCGCTCGTATGATTTGGCCTCCATGGACCAGGACTCTTGGGGTGATTTTTCGAAGATCGATGTTTGTGGACCGGACGGGTTTCCTCAATCGAAGGCCGGTTCATATTCTATCTTGACCCTCGCGGGACAAGGGGTCACTCGTAGCTCCACGACACCTACGAAGTATATCAGTGTCGACCAGCAAATGTTGCGATACTTCTTCACTCCTATTTATATAAAATCCATCTACGAGATGGTCGGCCAGCCAAATGGCTGGGATATGGCCGCCTATTTGAATGAGCAAAAGGTGTGCGCTCCTCTCACTGGGGAGTTCGTACCGTGGAAGATAAACGAGCCTAAGGATATAACGAATCTCATTAACTACTCGGGGCAGAAACCTAATAGTGCCAACTGTAATCTGGGGATGGAATTCTTGCCCCCAGGCACGACCCTTTACGATATCGCCGCTCCGATGGCTGTTCAGCAGATGAACGCTATCGTCGAGGGGCTCATCGCTGTTCCAAACTCCAACATAAAGCCGAGCTTGCGACCGCTCTCACTAGAGACCAATCCAATCAAGTTCTTCGTGAAAACGTCGAGTATCGACGGCACGCCGACGCCTGTGCCGCCTACAGCGACTTTCACGCACACGCCTGTGCCTCCAACGGCGACCTTCACGCACACACCGGTGCCGCCGACCGCAACCTTCACGCACACGCCTGTGCCTCCGACCGCAACCTTCACGCACACGCCGATACCGCCAACCGCGACCTTCACACCCCCTCCGTCGTGTACGGCCGTGAGTTGCGCCCAGGGTGAGAATCTCGTGTGCAATAGGTTGGATGGATGCTCGAATGGATGTGGTTACACGTGTGTCGCGACCGTCCCCGCCCCTGTAAGTGTTTCTTTCGATCCATTTAGCCCTGAATACGTCAACATCAGCGCTGCGGTGAAAGAGGATGGGACGGCCACTGTTAGTCTAGACACGGGTGAGATCCTTGCCGGACACTACGACCCGGAGACCAGGACTCTGAATGCGACAGGTGCGACCATAGGTGCGACCATTAATTATGGAGACACCGTGAGCCGCGGATTGTTTCCTCAGGTTATTTTTCTTCACCCATCGGGGTCTAACGTCTCAACTGGCCCTGAATCGATTGATCAGAAGCTATACCGTTTCTCGGATGACGGATTGTTAACTGGCGCGCGGGAAACTCGGAAAGATGGCTTTTACTCATTAGTTACATACCAGTATCGGCCGGTAGAAAGCGTGCATAAGGTAGTGCATAGAGAAGAGAACACCCACAACAGTCGAGGGGAGGGAATATATTGGGGACAGTTTTGGGACTACGATGGCCTTGGACGGAAGACTCAACATCTCAGCCTCAAGAACGAAATGGGAGGGCCCCAGATAGTGCCTTTCACTGCAGAGTACAGGGTCTACGATTACAACGAAAAGTCCTTAACCACATTTAGCGCCCAGGTTCACCCAAGCGCGATAAGTAGCCCACCCACATTAGGCGATGCTAATACCATCAAGAATTTGGCAAAACATGTTTTCAAAGGCTCTTTAGATGCCGCTCCTCCCATTCTCAACCCGCTGATAGGAACCCCCGTTCCCTTCAACTACCTCACCCCAATCCCGCTTGGAGCAACCGCGCCGAACCTCATAGTGATGCCATCTCTCGGAAGTCCGAGGGTGGGACCCGACCTTGGGGCACCTACGCTCGGTCCGATTCAGGGTGTTGGTAGGCCATTTTTTAATACAAGTCCTCCATCCTTCGTTGGAATGGTCGCGCCGCGCCCGATTGGGGTGATTTCGACGCCAGCCTTCCTTTCAACTCCGTTCCCGATTATGGGGCCGATTCAGTAAGCAGCCCGGGAAGATATCCGGGCCCCACGCTGTTAGTACCCACACTGTTAGTACACCCTACCCTCTGAAAAGCACGAAGATCGGAGAGCTCTTGGAGCCCCACACTGTTAGTACACCCTACCCTCTGAAAAGCACGAAAATCGGAGAGCTCTTGGGGCATTTCTTTGATGTATGTTGAGGCCTTGAAGCAATCGAGAGGCCTCC
>JAIXPR010000304.1 GCA_027486155.1 Pseudomonadota bacterium
CACCTCAGCCCAACCGGAGCCTTCAACGCTCACATAGGAGATCATATCGCCGCCACCTTGGAAGGGTTGCAGGGTCTCCAGACGTTCTGGCCTCCCGTACAACACGCCGATACCGGTGGGTCCGTACATCTTATGCCCCGAGCACACGTAGAAATCACATCCGAGTTGCTCGACGTTGACACCAAGGTGGGTCACTCCTTGGGCGCCATCGACTAGAGTCATCGCGCCACTCGCCTTGGCGAGCCTGATAACCTCCTCGATCGGGGTGATGGTGCCAAGCGAGTTCGCGAGCTGTGTGCACGCTACGAGCTTTGGTTTGAGAGCGGAAAGCTTCGCTTTGAAATCGTTAAGATCGAGCTGCCCATCGGGGGTGATCTCCGTGAACGCGACCTTGAGACCTCGCCGTTTCGCCAACATCTGCCACGGCACGATATTGCTGTGATGCTCCAGCAGGGTGACCAAGATCACATCGTCCGGTTGAAAGAGGCTCTCAGCTCCGTATGCGACGAGATTAATGGCCTCGGTCGCGCCGCGGGTAAAGATTATAGAACGCTCAGAGGTCGCTCCGAGATATCGAGCGATCTTCCGACGCGCCTCATCGTACATCTCCGTGGCGACCGCGCTTAATCGATACGCGCCACGATGAACGTTGGCGTTGTGGTTAATCAGCACATCGCGGAGCGTATCCAAAACGACGCTGGGTTTCTGTGTTGTGGCGGCAGAGTCGAGATAGCAGCCACCCGGCCCCTCGGTGAAGAACGGGAAGAGTCCTCGCGCAACCTTTCCAGGACGGAGCATGTCGGTATCTGCTTGGCGCGAAGAGTGTGTCACGTACATTCCCTTTATATCGATGAGTTCGAACGACCGATGGCGATGTTAAGGCCCTGAAAAGGATACAGAATTAATTGGCGCACTTCAACCAACCCCTTCTCCATGCCCACCTGATTCTACCATTACTTTACAGGTTGCGCGAACCCACCCACATTTTCATCGCAAGAGATGAACAGATAGCGACAGATCCGTTGAGATCGCTAACTTTCTAATGTGGGATGAAAATAATCCTTGACCAACGAGATCCGCAGGGATTATTCTCCGGCTCCGGTTTTGCTCAGGGTTTGACCTTAGTTAGGTTTACAGTCCGTTTGAGTGGGAACCTCACCCGATAGTAGCTCAGCAGTTAAGAATTTCAAGACGCCCTCAGTTGAATAACAGGCAGGGACGGGATTCTGTTTTGTTGAGCCAGTACAGGGAGTGGTTCATAAGCGGCGCGAACACTTGAAAGTCGCGTTGCCAAAGAGCGTAATACGCCTCGCAAGAACAAGCTGGAACATACATAAGGTCTCGTGGTTAGGCTCTTCCCTTTCAAGGCAGTGTACCCCACTGAAGAAGAAAGGAACGTGATGGAAGTCATGGAGGAAGGCCGGCGCGGTTGGTTTTATCTGGTGTCTGTATATGCGGACAACGGATGGTGTTCTGACTGAACAGCTTGACGGAAATACTTTCGGAGCAAGGGTGAGTCAGAGGTAAATAACTTTTTGATGGAACAACAGTCATGAAATTCTGGTCAAATTCTGATGTTCAGACCCCTGGTGCAGCGATTCCCGAACTGCGATTACTTGCAGCGGTTCTTCAACGGGCAATCCATGATTTCATCGGTGGTGAGGGTGATGTTCGTGAAGGTGCTCGCTCGTGGTTAATGGATGAAGAGCCAACCGACGCTCCACTTTCATTCAAGTTCATTTGCGAGGCTTTGGACCTCGACAGCGAGAGCCTTCGAAAGGCTATCGGACGACAGGCTGAAGCACAGCTTCGTGAGTTCGCCGCTAACAACGCTTCGGCATAAAGCGGTCACGCGAGAGGCGTACTAACCTCTGCGTAATCTTCGTACCAATAAGCGGTTCGACACCATAAGGGCGCGATGTGGAGAGAATAAGTTCTCTGTCATATCGCGCCCTTAAGTTTTTGATACTTTCGAGGTTTCAATCTCCCAGGGTATACTGAAGGCAGAGGCTGGACGGAACGAGGTCGGCTTTGTCGCCTTAGTTCTCGAAACCCTTACACAATAGGAATCCTCTGCCAGGCGGGTGCTACGTCCATCCGACCACGCGGGGTAGTGTTACAAAAGGATAGGGGTGGCACATGAGCGATGGAGCAGCAAAGGGCAACAATCCCGTTTTGTGGGAGAAGTTCCTGGCGGACCTCGACGAGAAACTGCAGCTCGGGCTCCTCGACAGAATGCGTCGAGTGCAAGCGTACCACTTTGAGTCTGACATCCTCTTCCTAGAGCCCGGCTCGAAGGAGGACGAGGCCTACCTTCAGAAAGGGGCTCAATTTACTCAGCTCTGTCTCTTAGCGCAGGACTCCACCGGGGTCACCGAGGTGAAGTTCAGACCTGTCGCTCCAACAGAGAAGTAGTCGCAGACCTTGCGCGCCCTCTTCCCTTCTCTCGTCGCTTTTGCGACCCTCATTGTATGAACGCTCAGGGAAAAACCAGTACGAATACACTCAAGGGGAGCTCCAACTGCAAGATGTGCGGAGCTCCACTTCCCAAGTCACATGAGACCACGCAGTCGCCCTTCTGCTCAGAGCGGTGTCGGATGAACGATCTCTCGAAGTGGTTCGGAGAGAACTACCGAATCGCCTCCAACCCTGTTCCTCAATCAAACGGAGAAGAGGACGGGGAATCCTAAAAGGCCCCCGCTTCTCTAACGAGGATCGCCAACTATCCCCATAAACAGCGGCGCCTTCGACGAGCGGTGCACGAGAGCAAACACAAACGGTCTGTCAAAGCGCACCTCTTTCGGTTGCGGAGGATTCGGCATGAAAGCCCCTTTCGCCATCATCACCGCGGTTGCAGCCGCGGCCTCGGTTCCCCCTTCATCAACAGAGACCACCGCTTCGTGAATGACGGCATCAACTCCACCGACTCCCTGGGGCGAGATTCCGGTGTAATCCCCCCCTCGCAACTTCGTCAGACCGTACCCCTCAAGCGCTCCCATTAATTCGGTACTGAAACGGGCCTTAAATCGTGGGAGCGAAAGGTTGACCTTGGTGAACTGGGACTCCTCAAACGCTCGACCTAACAAATCAGAGGAGAGCGAATGCGCCACCTCACTCACCGACCGCCTCTCCTTCGGAACGAGCGCCACGAACAGAAAGTCGTAGGACTGATACGGAAGATGAACCCCCTGCCAGGCGTCAACCTCGAAGTATCCCATCGTATCCGATGTCCACATCATCGGTGTCTTCACGGAGCTTGTAGGAGAGATCCAAAATTCGCTCTCTTTGGTGAACACCTTATCAAACGGATTGAGCCACGCCGACTTGAAGTACAAGGCGTTCACCAAGACGCATGTCGTCTGCGAGGTTACGGTGCCCGGCGCAAGAAGAGTCGGAATGAGCCGATTAGTTTTAGAGGAAACCCAGTCATTGATCGTGGTGCGGGCGTCCTCTGGCTTTTCAAAATCGACAGCACGCGGTTCCGACGAGAAGATCCGCGTTGAGAGATCGAGATAGCTCTTCGTAAATGGATATCCGGTCGCAAGCCACACTGAGTTCGCCAAGGTCGATTGCACCTTCTCATTAGTGACGGAGATCTGGTTGTTGAGATCGGCGTAGCCCCTCTCCTTATCGGGAGAAAGCGGTTGAGGGAGGAGCTTTTCATCGAGCTGACGCGCCACATCACCCTTCGCGCCAAGCCGAAGCAGCATCAAGGCCGAATGGATGCTGTAGGGTGAGAGCGTGACATTTGAGGCACCTTGGGCGCCTTGCTTCAGGACGAAGAGGCCGAGGTCTACCTGTTTACGAACGAGATCCCTCTCGACGGTCTGCGCGGAAGCGGTGGAGAGAGAGAACAACGCAAGGATGATGAAGAGGAGCGACGTAGCTTTCATACGCCCCGAAGGTTATCAAGTCCGGCGGGACGATGGGAGTCTCAATCGCACTCCCCAAGAGAAGAAGCTCAACGACGTCGACGAGGGGCGGAGGGTTCATGCGCTTTCTCCCGCCTGAGCCCCCCACTACGCTGCGCTTTCACGATGGCTGAAGAGAATTTACAGGCTCCGTCCAACGCAAGGCTGATCATCTGCTCCGAGACCATATCATAGGCGATATTCGAGTGAGCGTCCCGCAACCTCTGCCAGTCAACCTGCGGCTCAGTTAAAACCATACCCGTATCGATGAGGCGATTCGCTATGGAGGATAAGACGCCATATGGCTTCCTCATAAAATCGTTGGCGAACGCTTGCCGCTCAGAAGAGCTGAACGCGTCAGGCGCGATAGTGCACAGTATCTTGTCAATCGCGGCTCTCGCTTCCTGTTGTATCGGAGGATAATCGTCGTAGCGCATCAGGTTAAAGGGAAGATACTGGAGCTGCCGCATCACCAATCCTTCCAAAATTTCCTCTTGGTCGAACTTCAACGCTTCAGCCTTTCGCAAGATCTCACTTATGGGAACCAGGTCGCTACTATCCGCGTGCGGGCAGAGGCTGTGAGGCGCGTTATAGATGTTCTGAAGATGGGTAGAGAGACTCACGAATCCACACGCCAACTGGTGCTTGAGTACCCGACCGACCATCGCCATCTTCTCATCGGAGCGGAGGATCCGAGACCAAAAAGCCCCCTTCGACTCGGTAATATCACCGCGGGTCCGCAGGCGTTCAGTAGCAGGAACACGCAATGACGCCAACCCGTACGTAAAGTCGAGGGGCTCCTTCGGTGCGGACCCGTAAAGGGAAACACTCACCCGCGAGAGACCATCGCAGATATCCGCCGAGATCGCGGGTGAAAACACCGCGCCCTCCGGCACGGTCAAACCCTTCGCCTCCGCGGCTTCAATAGAGGGGATACCCTCCTTCTTCATCATGACCGTAAGAAACACCGCCGCGTTGACCACCTCTCCGACCGCGTGCGGTAAAGCAAGCGCGCCTCGAACTCGAGGTCCCGTCATGCTATTCAAAGCCTCACTTGGAGCCGATCCGAAACAGTACTGTTCAAGCGAAGAGTGTCCAAACTGGGTGAATCTCCGGGGATCGCTCTCCACCTCCGAGCGCTTCGATTCCGCGTTACCTGACCCCTTGGCATACGTAACGCGTTCCTCCGTCGCGGCATCCTTCAGGGCTCGAATTTTCTCGTACGTTCCCCGTCCCTCGACGAGCCGGTACTCCGGATCGTTGAGCAGATTGGCGGAAGTCACGGGCGGAAGCGAAAGTCCCGGTATCTCAACCGGCACCACGGAAGCGCTCGGATCGGCCTTGAATACATTTATGAGAGGGGCGGTTTTACTCATGGGGCGGTCTCTATCTAGAGCTCACTACCATACGAGCTCTCCGTGTTGTGCTATCGCATGCGCGTCACGTCGCACAAGCCGCACTACCCCTCGAGAAATCACCGTAGCTGGACATACAAGAATCCTCTAGCGGCCTCCTAAAAGGGTAGTATCGAACAGAAACGGACAGCGGGACCCTATCGACCCGTCAAACGTGTTACATTCGTAGCGAATTGTAAAAACGATTTGCACAAAGAGACCGGCGAGATCGGCGAGAGGTGGAACACGTCATGTACATGAGCTTTGTCCTCGCCGATCTCGCTGCACTCTTTGTGAACACCGCATGTGAGCCAATCTACGCCACCTTCGGTCCCCGAAGCGTACCCCGCAGCCTCTTCGCTCCGAACCAGACCGGCCGCCCCGTAAAAACGATCCTTCCATCGGAGCCCCTTCGGTGCGTCAACGCGTCGAAGGCGTCCTGTCCACGAAGGCCGACAACGGAGATCTCCTTCTCCGTTGCCTCGTAGAGAGCTTCGGTCAGGTTCGATAATCGGCGACGGGAACCCGACGTCTCAGCGGCTGTTGAACAATTATGAAGCACCCAGGTATCCACCGACTCTCGCGCTATCTCACACAGCTCACGGCTCTCCTTATTCGTAAACAGGGAAGACACCTCTAGTCCCGAGCGTCTCTCACGATGCAGGTAGCCGAACTCCGCGCTGTCAGGATCCCCGTGGCCAAGTTGATGCAACACGGCAACTCTAGAGCCCTGTTGATGGTGACGAAGGATGTGGTAGGCGAGCTCGGTACTATCCCTGACCTCAACGTAGTCGAAATGCCACCCCTGCTCCTCGCCGGTGGCGCGAATCCCCTCAAGCTCCCAACTTCGCTCGCGGTACGCCTCGTTGTGATCCCCACTACTCATGGCAACGAGGATGATATCCTCTCCTGCTGTAGCGGCCATCGGGCGGCTACTCAGGTGCTTCATGAGGAACCACGGCTCCTCACAATCATCGAGCTTAAGCCGTCCAAAATTCCGGATCCCATTCTGGTGATAGAGGGTGTCGAATTCGGAAAAGAGCCCATGCTGATAAAGCTCGTTGCAGTGCTGCACCATATTGCGTATCGGATAGCGCCCCCCCTCCAGCCACGAGGTGGTGATATCCAGCGCCTCGTTCCGTCCAGGTATCCACGAGCTTCGAAATGTGTCGGCATCAACGGTCATGTGAGCTCTCAGGAGATCGGAGAGAAAGAAGCACGATAAGCGAAACTCGCTTGGTCTGCTCAAACCCTCAATCACGGCACCGTCTAGGTAATCCTCGGCAGCGGCCAAATCGGGCAATCCTCTACGCATGAGGAGGCGCGTTGCTTTTCGGTCACCGTATGCGCCGCACATCGATACGAGCGCGAACGAACCTCCCATGAGGATTGGATGGACGTCATATTTTGCTACAGCCGGTAGCGATGCGCCCACCATTTTCGCGATATGCCCGTCAAAATCGGTCGCGCATGCGAGGTTTATCGCGATCTGTTGAAGATGGTACGTAGCTACAGAGAGCTTCCCCGAGGACCATGCTCGCTGCAAGAGCGAGCCTATCGCTTTTTTCGATTCGCAAAAGCTCTCACCGATAATCTGCTGCACAGCTCGATGGAGGGGCCGAACCTCATTCCAGACAGCTCTTGGGGTCACGATGTAGTTAAGCAACTCGAGCTCTTGCGGAGTTCGATGCGAAAGCGGGGCTCCGCGCAGTTCCTTGGTGAGTCGACCTATGAGGTGCGCAGTGTGTGCCACCTGACTACCGGTAGGCCTGGGATGATCTTTATTACGCCAGTACAACTCTTGAAAGCGATAGGCTAACTCTCCGAGCAGCGTCGCGGGATATTCGTCTGTGGCGCGTACCAAACCCTTCGCGTCCGGAACGCTCAAGAGGTTCTTCCAATCGAGAACGGGGATCTCTTTTTTGGCTGAGTGTGGGTTCATATCCGTGCCTGGCTCTGAAATTCTACCAGGCTGAACCCACTAGTCTAATTACGGGAGGCCTCGGCGCGGTCAGAGAGATACGACTGCCAAAAACCGATACCGACTACCTTGGTCCCATGACGACAGATACGCCACGCAGGTTGGCCCAGGGGAATTTGATTAGGGCCCCCCGTTCAGTTATCCCCTACTATGCTCACTACCGACTCAAAACCCCAACTCATTCCACTCTCTAACCCGGTCCCCTTCAACCTCTGGGCCGGTAGGACGAATCAGCTCTTCTACTCTAACGTTGATGACCCGCTACGGGCGTTTCGTACCCTCGGTTCGGGCGATCCACTTTTGCCTCTCGCTTTCGCTAAAAGTATTATCACCGATCAAACGGTCAGACCGACCGTTCATGAGATCGGATCCGGAAACTTCTTTTTCGCCAAAGAGGTTCTTCGCAACGCCCCACAGATCGCTCGGTATAACACCTACGATTTCTCTGATGTCTCGCATACGACCCACGGCGCATCTCTCCCCGAGCAGATTTCGTTCACCAAGTGCGGAGCGCTCCAGGTTCGACCGCATATCGGCGAAGGTGCAACCCACATCGTTGGGGTCGAGCTGTGCGACGATCTCCCGAACGAGTTTTGGTCGTGTCACGAGGGACAACCCGTTGAGTTGTGGATGGAGATGGGAATCGACCCTCGATTACAGCTCCCACACC
>JAIXPR010000358.1 GCA_027486155.1 Pseudomonadota bacterium
GTCGGGAAGTCCCTCATTTCGAACTACCCAGGAATGATATCGCCCTACCGAGAGTCGACGCGGTAAGCCCTGAAAGAGTGGCTCGGAGGGATCCACTATCTCGATTGGGGTCGCCTTGCCATGAATCGGCGCTTCGATATTGAGCAATCTCCCGCCGAAACTTTCGCCGATACACTGATGTCCGAGGCACACCCCGAGGATGCTCTTCGTCTCAGCGAAGGCTTTCACTATCTCGGGCATGAGCCCCGCCTCAGAGGGGATCCCCGGCCCGGGAGAGAGAACTATCTTCTCGAAGGGGACCACATCATCCAAGGTCAGTTGGTCATTTCGTTTTACAACTACCAACACACCGTCGAATGTCTCGAGCATGTGCACGAGGTTGTAGGTAAACGAGTCGTAATTATCGATCATGAGAATCTTCATGCACCCTCCGATATCTCTTCAGCGCGTTTGATAGCGAGGCGGAGAGCACGAAGCTTGGCGTGTACCTCCTCTACCTCGGTCTCCGGCACAGAGTCATGAACGACCCCCATGCCGGCTTGATAGATAAGTTGGTTGTGCGTGCTGAGGAACGACCGGATCATGATGGCGAGGACAGCGTCCCCGTTGAATCCAAAGAAGCCAACGCATCCTCCATAATGACCCCGTCTATGCGGCTCGTTCTGATCGAGGATCTGCATGGCGCGATACTTTGGAGCGCCTGACAGTGTACCCGCCGGAAAGGTGTCGCTCGTGATTTGGGGAGCGAGCCCATCAGCGGGGAGCGTTCCCTGCACCTTCGATACGAGATGAATCACGTGCGAGAAGTATTGAACGTCTCTAAACTCGCTCACATGGACGTTCTTACAGTGCCTGCTGAGGTCGTTTCGAGCGAGGTCCACGAGCATGCAGTGTTCCGCGTTTTCTTTTGGGTCCTCTAAAAGTCGTTCAACCTTTTCCCTGTCCTGCGTGTCGTCCCCACTACGGAATGTCGTTCCGGCGATCGGATAGATGCCCGCCGTTCGATTGTGAACGACGATCTGCGCCTCGGGGGATGAACCGAAGAGACGATAGCCGCCGTAATCGCAGTAGAAAAGATAGGGTGATCGGTTGATGATCCGGAGTGCCCGATATACCTGGAAGTCATCCCCTTCAAACTTCTGGGTGTAGCGCCGAGAGGGGACGATTTGAAATACATCTCCCCGAGCGATGTGTCGTTTGCAGGTATGAATGAGCGCGAGAAACTCATCCTCGGATTGTTCTGACCGCTCACTACCGATCGCTTTGAAGGAGTGCGTTCTGGGCTGCGCGGTGAACGCGCGTCGCAGAAGCTCTGCCGCTCCATCGTCTTGGGGTGCGCCCTCAACACGATTCTCAAGGAGATAGGCCTCTCCTTTGAAGGGGTTGAACGCGAGAACAAAGCGATACGCGATAAAACGAGCCTCAGGGCTCGATACCCGAGGGTCTCGAGGTTTTGTGAATTGCAGGTTCTCCATGTACTCGATTGAATCCCACGAGGAATACCCGAAGATGCCGTTGACGACCCCTTTGGGGAGCGTTTCGGATTCGATCTGAAATGAGTTTAAGAAGGATGATATCTCGTGGGCAAAACCGGTGGCTCGTGTGACGGGGCGCGGCTCCTCACTGACTCCACCAAAGGAGCGATAAACGACTCCGTTGTCGATTCGAAGCTCCGCGATCGGCTCGCAACAGATAAAGGAGCGACCGTCCTCCGCGCTATGGTAGTCAGAACCCTCGAGGAGGATCGCTTTATCATAGTGGTCGCGAAGTCGTAGGTATGCCGCGACCGGAGAGGTTAGGTCGGATACGGTGGTGAGGCAGGTGGTGCGAATATTCATAAGCTATTCAAGGGAGACCCTGAGGGTTTTAGTAAAGGTGCTGAGGGTTTTATTAAAGGTGACGGTGGCGATGCGGGACAGGAGGATATGATGGGCTTAAGCCCAAGCCGTCCAGGAGGAAGGAGTCCAGATGAGGGACTGTAGAGATGTGGAAGGAAACTTCAACATAGGCTCAGGTTAATATCCCGCTGTGCTCAGGTCAAGCGAAATGTCCGTCGAATAGGCCTGTTCTGAATTGAGGGGGCAATTGATATGGAGCAGTGCTTGAAACGCCGCGGCGAGGACGACTCACGATGACGTTACAAACGTAAACCGGTAACCGTGGACGGGTTTCGTCCCACGTCTGCGTCATCGTCAGCGATGGTCCCTGAGTGAAGGTGCTGGCTGTGACCTGCTCAGCAGTTGCGTAGCTCGGACCGCGCGCAGAGAGGGCGGGGCCCTATCGGTCGTTAGCCGTCATGCCGCGGAAATCTGTGCTCGAAGAACCGACCGTCCCGAGCCTCAAAGATTCGAAAGGTGCTGGTGAGGTTCCAATGTTTATTTTGCTCCCGTTCGGCCCGGGTAGCTGAACGCGCGAGCACAACTACCTCGTCGAGCCATCCAGCTTGTTCGAGGTTGTACTGGTAGCCCTGAGCTACCTTTTCGCGCTCCTCATGCTGTGTCGCTTCGCGGACGTGATGGTGATGGGGCAATCTAAAGTTCTGAGTGAGTCCGCAATCCTCAAGTACCTTCTGGATCTTCGCGAGCCTCACGTGAGCGGTGGCGTGTCCCGTTGAGGCGAGGGCGTTTTCGACCGCGATCCGAGTTAGAAAGCGAGAGAGTCCGGTGTTCGCGAACGGGGTGAGCAACATGTGGTCGAGATGCGTTGGGTCCGTCTGAACGTAAAACCTCTGAGCTGGTTCCGAAAATCCAGCAGCTTCGTTCTGCGCCGGAAGAATGACGATCTTCCTCTCGAAATCGGCGAACCTCACCACGAAGGGCTTATCCTCATGGGTGAACGCGGTGATGAATGAGCCTCGCTCTGGTGCAAGCAGCTGCGTAGTAATGGAGTGCTCGGGAAAGTGAGCGGTTACCTGGGGATGACGTCCCTCTTCAAAGGAGAGGGAGGCCATGTGCACCCCAAGATGGAGTTCTTGCATCTCGAATGTCGACCGAGGCATGACGAGCTCGCTGTTGAGATCTCGGGAGACTGACGGAGAGACGCTTTCCTTTAACATTATTGATTAAATGCGGGTTGGAGCCTGAGGGATGCCAGGATTTCGTAGCGCACACCTGTCATCAGTTGGTTAGGGGAGGACTAAGGGGAGAGTCGGTGTTTTGGGCAGGGGGCCTAGTGGCCATTGAATCACCGCCCACATCGTTTGATGAGCCTCTGCGTCCTTTGTGGTGAAAACCTAATAAGGAGCGGCCCGCTAAGATTTTGCTCACGCTCAGACGCACCTCCTTGGGCGAGCAGCAGCGTCCGTGCTGGTAACACAAAGGGCATCGCACCCCCTGGTGACGAAGGTTCGCGGAATGTGATACCTGTCGTACATCTCGCCTCGATAGGAGCATACGTGAGGTTTATTCCTTCTCAACCAGATCTTCGATATCCGACAGGTGGCACCATCTTCGGTCTCTTCAGCTTTCAGATCGGCTCCGTTCTTCTCTTCTCTTTTGTCGCGTCGTTCATTCCGGCTGAATCAGGAATGAGTTATGTCGTGGCGGGGGCATTGACCGTGTTGGCGGGCCTTCTGTATGGAATGTACGCCGAAAGCGTGATTCCGGGCGCCGTTCGTGACCGCCACTTTCGACGAACCTTGGCGTGGCGCACCTCGTTGCTCACATGCCTTGTCGCTCTCGTTCCGATGCTCGTCTTTAAGATGGGTACGATTACGGTGGCCAATATCTCCTTTGAGGATCTCCTCACCTGGGCCTACCTTCTGGGTGGGATATTGCTCATGCCTTTTCTTGAACTGTGGGTAGGGCTTGGTCTGGCCGCATGGCTCAAACGGAAGGTGTAACGGTTAGTGACCCTTTTGTGCCGTTTTGACGCGGCTTGTGCTATCGTAACGGGGAGGCTTGCCCCGTATGACAAAGGATGCAAACAACTCTGTTCGGCTCGACAAGTGGCTCTGGGCTGCGCGGTTCTTTAAGACCCGATCGATGGCACATGAAGCGATTGAGGGAGGGAAGGTATACGTCGATAACATCCGCGCCAAGCCGAGCCGTTCGGTCTCGGTAGGGGATGAGGTCAGTATCACTACACCTCGAGGTCAGTTCGATATCGTCGTTGAGCGGGTGTCTTCTCAGCGTGGCTCCGCCTCTATCGCAAGCACCATGTATCGGGAGACCGATGACAGTAAACGCCGTCGCGAAGAGATAGCGGAGATGCATCGCCTCGCTCGCAACGCCGCTCCGGAAGAGAGACCGAATTCGCAGGATAGGCGGTTGTTGAGGCGGATTAAGGAAGATTTTTAGCTCGCATCAGGAAGCGGTTTGTAGCCGGATTTCACAAGGAGTCCGGCGAGATCAACGAGAAATGACCGACCGCGTAGACTGGACTATCCCCCTCGATGTTCTCGCTGTGCTCTTTGTAAAATCCTTGTTGAGCAGACGGCGCGTTCCAACTGGTCAGATATCACTCGCGCACTCCCCCAAAATCCCGATGCCACTGTATCGCATCGACCCGGCGCAGGAGTCGTCCGCGGGGCGTGTAGTACACCTCGATGATATCTATTCGGTATCGTCGGAGGTTGTACCGTCGACATAGGGGGCCGTTATTGCGCATGAATCGCCGACCGAGCGATGTGAGGTGAGATTGTTTCTTAGCAGATATCGACCCGAGCGCGGGAAAGTTCGACTTGAGGCGCGCATGTCTGGTTTTTACCTCGACGATGACGATAGCGTTGCGATCGCAGGCGATTATATCGCCCTCAAGGTGACGGTCCCTCCAGTTGGTTGCGAGAACAACGAGTCCCTTGTGTTCAAGAAAACGGACCGCCTTTCGCTCTCCCCATCTTCCCGTAGAGAGGTAGCTTACGAACCGACTGCGAACTGATCTCCACCACCGTTGGATGTGTGTGATGGGACGATAACGCCAGCGAATGTTCTTCGGTGTACCCGACATGGCCCTAGCTCAAGGATAGCCTTCTTGTGGGCGGGGGTCGGATAACCGGAGTGCTTCTCGAGCCCGTAGCCCGGATATTTCGCTCCGAGCTTCTCCATGAGTCGGTCTCGCCACACCTTCGCTAGGATCGATGCCGCTGAGATCTGTACATGGAGCCGGTCGCCGCCGATTACCGTTCGTTGGGGGAGTGAACACACGATCGGCTGATTTCCATCGACGAGAACCAGGTCCGCGGTTACCCGCTCTACCGCGAGCCTCATCGCGAGTTTTGTGGCCTGAAGGATGTTGAGGTCCTCAATCCGTCGAGGGCCCACCGCGATGATCGCCCAACTGGAGGCTGTTTGGGTGATATAATCGAATAAACGGTCCCGTTGTTTCGCGGTGAGCGCTTTGGAGTCCTGAATTTCGGGGTGGGTGAAGGTTTCGTCAAAGACGGCGGCTGCCGCCACGACCGGCCCAGCCAATGGGCCTCGGCCCGCTTCATCAACGCCACATACTAACATTCGGTTCTTCCTCTTAGTTTTGGTGCCGAAGGTATACCCGAAACCGAGGGAGAGGGTAAGGGTGAAGTGCCGGTTAGCTTCATAGGGTCTTTGGTTGGTAGGGCCCGCGTCCTCGCGGGCCGTATCGCATCGCCTGTTGATAAAGCCTTGATACCTCCAGTGGTCATACGGCCCGCCAGGAGTCGGGCCCTACCGAGGGTGGAGCGTCTTGGAGGTTCGGGGGGCGAAGGGCCTTCGCGACGGTAGGCTCGACCGCCTATCTGTTATCCCTCACGGACTTCACTAAGGCCCTGATCTATCGTTGATTTGAGGCCTGTGGAGCGGTTCGCAAACTGTTGTTGCGCCGAGTTCACGTTAGGGCTAGGGTGAAAAGGTAATCGCTTCGAGATGTTGAACGAATTCCTAGCTCTCTACGTGGTCTATGGATATTTATCGGTTCTTTCATCCTCATCATAACCCTCGCCTCGTGAATACGGCGCTGCGGTATACTGAATTGAGTGAGCTTCTTCAGGCGGCGGTTGAACTTCGTAAAGCTCTTGAAAGAGCTCAGCAGCGAACGTCGCGGCATGCAACGCCGCCGATTCTCGCCGAACACTTCACCGACATCATAAAAGCTCAGCGATTTATTGAAGCTTCGCTGCAGACCTTATGCGAGGTTCATTCAGGCGATTCCGAGGATGAACTCGCGGGCATCGCGGCTGAACGTGCTTCGAGCTCTGGATGGGAATCTTGGACGAGGAATGTTCAAGCAGGGCTCAGCGGTAAATAGGGATCTTTGTAAGAGGTAGTATGTCCCGTAGTAAAAAGAAGATATCCGCGCGGGGGGCTCGTCGCTCCACGCCACGCACCACCAAGTCAAAAGAGCGAGCAGACACCCCCCGAACGCCGGGAGCGGAGAGCGCTCGGAAGGGAAGTCGAGGAGAGCGTCGTAAGCACCTCGATGAGCGGCTTCGGTTGCTGTATCAGCGTGCTGTGCTGATTGAGGATGAGCTGCGTAAGCTCGATGAAGATCGATTCTATCGGGTGTGTATCTTCGGAAGCGCTCGAATCAAACCGGAAACCAAGCAGTACACCGATGTCTTCGAGCTCGCTCGGTACCTTTCATGGGAGGGAATCGACGTCTTGACGGGCGGTGGTCCTGGTCTCATGGAGGCGGCCAACAAGGGCGCACGGCTTGGTCGGGAGGAGAAAAAGACTAAGAACCTCTCGTATGGCCTAACCATTCAGCTTGAGTTTGAGCCGGAGCCTAATCGGCATCTCGACATTAAGCGACATCACCACAAGTTCTCCTCTCGCCTCGATGATTTCATGCGATTGTCTAACTCTGTCGTGTGTACACCAGGCGGAATCGGAACGTTGCTTGAGTTCTTCTTCGTCTGGCAGCTCATTCAGGTGCGCCACGCGACACCCCGTCCGATCGTGTTGCTGGAGAAAAAATTCTGGGAAGGTGTCCTAGAATGGATGAAGAGTGAGCCGCTCGCCCGTGGGCTGCTTGGTGAAAAAGACTTCTCGATCATTCACATGGTTGATACCCCCGCAGAGGCCTTCGATATTATCTCAGCGCATCATCAGGAATTCAGAGAGCGTAAGAGCAAGATAGTTGAGGAGCCAACGTAGCCGGCGTAGTGCATAAGTAAGGTGGATTTGCGGGGGCTATTCCCCTCCGTCTTGCTCCCTTCGCTCGGCCGCCGCTCGGATCGCCTCAAGGAATTTTTCTCGGATCGCCTCTCGTCGCTGCTCCTCTTCCGAAGGATTGAATTCTTCTCCGATGTCCGAGGTGTCAGGAGCTTGCCAGCTACCAGCATCGTCCAGTTTTTGACTCACGCCATCTTCCTTCGCGGTGTCCTTGTCCGTGCCCGCGCTCTCAAGCAGCTTGTAAAAATTGCCTTCCTTACTGTTTTGGGAGCTCGATTGAGCTGGTGGTGGCGCGATAGCGCCTCCCAGCGCGGCGTCTCCCATAATTCCCTTTGAGGTATCGAGAAGGGCCGCTCTAATGGCTGGGGGATAGTTATCGAGGACGTAGGCGGTCTTTACCACCTCAGGGACCGCGACACGTTTGTTCGTGGCTTCAGACTGCGGTTGCTGTCCCGACGCTCCGTTGTTAGTGGGCGCCTTGATTGCCTCTGACGGCGCTTGATTTTTTAGGACGGCTTTGACCTCCGTGGCGGGGGCCTTGCCGCTTGTGACGGGATAGATGCCGAGAAGGGTCACAGCCGCCCACACACCGAGGCCACCTGCGCTAAGTGCCGCTCCCGCCTTGAGCGAGGCTACGAGTCGAGCGTTGTTAATCAAGCCAGTGGTCTGGGAGATCGCTTCTTTTTCGAGCTGTATTCCCTCTGGCTTCACGGAGTTGGCGCCCATAAGGGCGGCCGCACCGAGGGACATCGCGGCCGATTGGGGCCGTTGCTCCGGTGGAGAGGGTGGCGCGGCGACGGGTGTTTGATCGGCGCGAACCTGGTCGCGCAGCTGATTGAGGAATTGAGCGTCCTCTGATTGACCTGATCCGAATCCGATAGTTCGACGAAGTGATTGCCCGACCTGGTGCCGAGCGATCGCCGGGTTGTCGATCCAACTATCGGGTCGGTAGGAGAGACTTGTGACGATCACCAGGCCGTTCTTCGCTCGAACGAAGTCGGTGAGGAACTCAGCCATGCGCTCTCGCCAACTACTCAAGATCGGCTCGAATGGCTCATTAATAACGATAACTTTCGCTGGATCAGCCGTTGCCGCGAAGAGTCGCACCTTGCGCTCTTCGTCCGGGGAGAGTGCGGAGCACAGCTTCTGTTCGATACCCTCAATTCCGAACGACACGAGTAGCGCTGATATCCCTCCATCAAGGAGGCCAACGGATGAGAGGTACTGCGATACGGTCAGTCCGGAGTGCGGTGCGACTTCGCCGAGGCCGATGAGGTTATGGTCCTCTGTGCTATACTCAACGCCATCAACGGTGATCACGAACCGCTCGCGACCCTGACTGCCTGTTAACGCCCGCTGGTAGGGACGCAATTCACCAGGCGACTCCGCTCGAAGCACCGATATCTGTCCGGCGGAGCAGTTCGTGATCGAGAGCAGCTCTGCTGATTGTGAAAGGAGCTTGATTTGAAGCTTTTTTGGCATTCCCTGATTCCTTACCTTTCGATACGCGTGACGGCGCGTATCTCGGGCACCCATGTCCCCAAAGAGTATCGGCGGATCTGCGAGTTCCCTTGAGAAACGGGGGCGTGATCGAATTATACCATCCTTCCAGGTGCTTGCGCCTGGAGAATTGGCGCTCTTGGGCGATAGGTTTGAGTTTTTCTGAGGCGGAAATAAAAAGTCCTCGTCGATCCATGGGACCAACGAGGACGTGCCGGAAATTCAGGGTTTTTTGTTAGTTAAGCGTCTGCTCGCCTGGCGTCCATCCACACGGAGTGAGCTTCTCAGTTTGAAGCGCCTCAAGCACACGGAGCACCTCATCCACGTTGCGGCCAACGTTCAGATCGTTCACAGCTACCCAACGAATGACACCTGCAGGGTCAACGATGTAGGTGGCGCGGAGACAGATTCCCGCGTCTTTGTGCAGGATTCCGAGGTTTGTTGAGAGCTCTCGCTTGAGGTCCGCGAGCATAGGGAAGGGGAGCTTGTTCAGTCCCTTGTGGTCCCGACGCCATGCGAGGTGTGAGTACTGCGAATCGGTGCTGCATCCCAAAACCTGACAATTCAACTTCTTAAACGCCTCGTTCTTGGCGCCGAACTCGATGATCTCGGTTGGGCATACGAAGGTGAAGTCAAGCGGCCAGAAGAATACTGCCTTCCAGGCGCCTTCATAGGTTGAATCCGTAATAGTTTGGAACTCTTTGCCGTCCTCAAGGGATACGCAGGCTGAGAGTGAGTAGGAGGGAAATTTGTCGCCGATCGTTAACATAGTTTATCCTTAGAAATTACTAGGAGGAGACGGTAAACAACCTCTCTAAGCGTTGTCAAGAAACTCGGAAGTTGGTGTAGTAGCCCTATCAGGCACCGACACATAGAAGGCGACACATGAGTACTCTACCTATCAGCCGCGAAGAGGCTGTCCGGCTTCGGGACGACTACCGCAAGTCCGGAAGAACTGTGGGTTTTACCTCAGGGGTGTTCGACCTCTTGCACGCTGGACACGTTGAGTACCTGGACCAGGCGGCGGGTCTCGTCGATGTTTTGTTTGTTGGCGTTAACGCGGATTCGTCCGTTAAATCCAACAAAGGCGAGCTCCGGCCCATCAACCCACAAGCTCAGCGGGCGGAGGTCGTCGCGGGCCTGAGGTCGGTAGGGCATGTTTTCATCTTCGACGAGCTCAATAACAACGTTAACATCGAGGTCCTCAAGCCGGATATCTACATCAAGGCGGGGGACTATACCGTTGATAAACTCACCTCGCGGCACATCGTAGAGTCCTACGGAGGTCGCATCGAGATTATCCCTTTCAAAGAAGGGCTCTCCACAACGTCGATTATCGATAAGATCTCGGTGGCGGCGATTACGAGCGAGGGACCGAGCGCGCCGCGGGAAAGGGCTCCCGCGGTTTTCGTTGATCGGGACGGGACGATAAATGAGCACGTTGAGTATCTGAGCGACCCGAAGCGTCTTATTGAGATACCAGGGAGCTTCGCCGCTCTGAAGCACCTGAGAGATCTTGGCTATCGAATAGTTGTCGTTACCAACCAGCCAGGTATCGGCCTCGGTTATTTCTCGAAGGAGGACTTCTTCGCGGTCAACCGTGAGATGATGCGTCAAGCGGCCGCTGCTGGTGGCGCTATCGATAAGATATATTTTTGCCCGCATTCTAAGGCGGAGAGTTGTCCCTGCAGAAAGCCCGAGCCGTTCTTTCTCAAGCGCGCCGCTCAAGAAATGAATATCGACCTCGACGTGAGCTACGTCATCGGCGATATGACCTCTGATATTCAACTGGGCAAAAATGGCGGTGTGCGTACGATTCTCGTGCAGACCGGCCGAGGTGGCGATGACGGCATGTTTAATGTCTCCGCTGATTATGTCGCCAAGGACCTTAAGGACGCCGCGGCTTGGATAGAGCAGCAAGGCGGGGCGCCGATCTCGAACGTAAGCGAGTCAACTTCTACAGCGGCACCACATCGTACAACTGATGTGAGATCTCCAGCGCAGGGGAGCGATCAGGGAGGCGACACGCTCGCCACCACCGTCAGCGCTGATTTCAATAATATATTCGGATCGATTCTCGGCTGCGCGACCTTGATCAGCCAGAAGACCGGCGTTGAGGCCGGGGGGCCAGTTCTTGACGATGTCCTTACGATTCTTCGTAAGGCGGCCAATCGTGGGCTAGCGATCTCAAAGAAGATGAACAACCTTCTATGGAGTGGCGAGAACTCTCGGGGGCGCAAATCGTTACGAGGGTGTATCGAGTCCGTAGTTGAGTTGTTGTCGAGCTCCCACGGTGACGAATGCCAGATCGAAGTCAACTGCCCGCAGGACATCGAGGTGGAGATGGCCGACTTCGCCATCGTTCAGATGCTCCTTGAGCTGTGCGAGAACTCCCTTGAAGCGATGAAGTCGTTACCGGAACGATTTATCGTTTTTCATGTAGAGCAGGTCGATATCGGTGAGCGCGCCGCTCTTTTAGATCTCAAGTCAGGCACGTACGCGAAGGTAAGCCTTGTCGACCATGGTGATGGTATCGAACCAGACCAGCGAGAGATCGTTTTTCAGCCCTTCTCCTCAACCAAGAAACGGGATGATGGAACGGGAATCGGCTTGAGCCTCTCAATGGCTAAGTCGGTGATGAAGAAGCATGGAGGGACGATTACCCTCGCGTCGCAGCCACAAGCTGGAACTAACCTGTCGCTCTACTTTCCGGTTGTGCGGCAGTAGGTGGAGTTTTCAGGGGCTACTCATGTGGGGGTTGGCCCGTTTCAGAGAAAATGCGGTCGATTTGCCCTCGATCTTAGTCCCGCGCTGATAGGGTGTGGTAATGACCCTTGGGACTCTGTAGGGGGGCTACTTTTCTCTCTAGGCGCCTGCCTTTACTCTTTATCCTGGCAACTCTGCTTTCGTCTCCCCGAATAGCCTTTCATGGGAACGAAGATGAAATACCACCCCCACGGGAGCGTGTTGTTTTGTACCTTTAGCCTTGAGGAGGGATTGCTGCTCTTAGCTAATCCACTCTGTCAGGCTATTGTGAAGACCTGCCTGGCGCGAGCATGCGAGCTGTATCCCGTTCGTATCAGCCACATTATTGTAGAGGGTACCCACATCCACCTCGTTCTCGTGGTGATTAATCCCGACCACGTTGAGTCATTCTTCCGTCATTTCAAGACGGACTCAGCGCACATGATTAACGGGCTCCTCGGACGAAGTAAGAGGACCGTATGGTGCGAGGGATACGATAGTCCGATCGTGCTTACCCCAAAGAGAGCTCTCATAGCCATAGCCTACCTTTATGCCAATCCAGCCAAAGACAACCTAGAAACCTCGATCGAAAGGTATCCCGGGTTCTCCTCCTGGAAGATGTTTCAATCAGGCGACCATACCCGTTATTGGAAGCGGCTCAGGCGTCCGCAGTTCACCACTATCACACGAGATGCCAACAACTTGAGGGGGTATACCAAGCGTGCGGAAGAGATCTTAGCCTCATCCGATGAGATGCAGACGTTTACCCTTCAACCGAATGCGTGGATGGAAGCATTTGGCTATAACTCTCTCGAGCAACAGCAGAGAATTAATGAGCATCTCATCGCTCGTATCAGATTGCTTGAGGAGCGCGCTGAGAGGAAGAGAGTGCGGGAGAAGAAGCGCGTACTCGGTAGAGACAGGCTTCTTTCACAGGTCCTCGATACCACATATCGCCCCAGACGAAAGGGACGGCGTATGTGGTGTCTCTCTGAACGACGCAGTGTGCGCGTCGAGTTTATACGATTTTTCAAGGCGCTCATGCACAAGGCGCGAGCGGTTCGAGAGAAGTGGAAGCTTGGGGATGTTACGGTTCCGTATCCCCCAGGGTTGTATCCACCATCGATGCCA
>JAIXPR010000128.1 GCA_027486155.1 Pseudomonadota bacterium
AAACTCCCCGGTGGTCTGATCCGTATCCCTCGGGCAGCGTTTCCGCGTGAAGAGAGGTGAGACCGGCGCAATGAAAGATAAAGTCGATGCGAAGAATCCACGACGGAAGGGGAAAGTCCGGCCCCGGCCAGGTCCCGCCCCGTAAGCGGCTTCCAACGGCGAATGAGTCGAAGAGCCCCATCTGCCGCACGATACGATAAACCCGATTGCGAACTGTGGCGTTGAAGTCGCCAGCAAGAATTACCGCGTCGGTTGACACCGTGCGTGATGCCTCAACAATTTTTCTAACGAAGACCTCGCGCTCGACCACCGCGTTTGAGAGCTGCTGTACGTCATTGTCACCGGGAGTATTTTTCACCAACCAGTGAGGGGGAATCGTGTGAATATTTATCACTCCAATAGTTTTTTGATTCGGGAGCCGTACGTCGACGATCTGTGGAGTTCCAATCCCATCCGTGAAGCCTGAGGAGTCTCGTTGGACGCACGGAAACTTTGAGAAAACCCCCATCCCGAAGACTCCGGGCTTAGCCTCAAGTTGCTGGCACACGTACTCGCTTCCCAGATGTTCCCTCAATTGATCCGCGACACTGGGGTTTAACTCCTGAAGTGTGATGATATCGGGCCGAAGACGTTCGACCTCTGTGTAAAATCCAGTGGAAAGATCTACGGGCCCCAGGAGATTCGCGTTGAGAACTGTAAATATCGTCTGAGGAGATGGGAGGTCCCCCGTTTGACGAGTGAGATGACCTCGAACATCACCTACGATCGTAGGCACGAGAAAAGAAGTAATGAGGGTCGCTCGTACGACGCGCTCGCGAAGGTGGGGCTGTCTTCCGCGGAGTCGGGCGATGATCTCCGCGGCGAGTGACGCGACTACCGTGACCACAAGAATCACTGGAGCGAAGACATTTCCCAGGAAGATCATGATATTGCTCTCGTAATCAGCCAGGAACGCGAGAAGGTACAGAACGGAGCAGGTTACAAAGGTGAGCGACACAGTGCGTGCGAAGCGACGTTCGAGTGGGGAGGGTGATGAGAGTGATACGGTCATACGATGAAGCTAGCTGGTGCCGTCCGGTCCTCAACGATCCATTATCCCTTGATAAGGACCGCCTGCGCCAGATCAAGGAGCGTGCCGTGTAGCACGGTGTGTTCATCGTCCTCCCCGATAACGACAACATTCGCGTCAGGGGAGATCGTGGAACTCAATTTGCAGAGCGCCGCGTGAGCTGCGACCAGAGCATGCGTGGCGGCGAGTGGGCCTTGGCACAACATGCCCGCAAGGAGGGGTTGGGCCAAGAAGTTCGATGCGAGCTCTGAGAGCGGCACACTTCCAGCAAAATGAATATGGCCGGTGACGTGATGAGGTTCGAACTTTCGCGCCACCTCCCACAATACTATGGACGAGCATCGATCGTGCTCGATATCTGTCGGATGGCGGCGATCTCCCGTCAGAATTATGACAACACGAACGTCGAAAGAGTCTGATTTAAAACGCTCCTGGTACCGCGCGTAGACGGTTTCACCGATACCTTTCATGTGAGCTGTCACGGCATCCCACGTAGTGGCCTGCTCAAGCGTCTTTCCTAATTCCGAGAGCATGTCGATGGCGGGTTGCAATGTGCCCGCATGCGCCGCGTAAACGCCGGGCGCTACATGCACGAGCTTGGGAGCGGTGACAGGATACGGAGCCCCTCCGGCCGCATGAGTTTTGGTCCCCAGCGAATCCGCGAGGAGGACGAGGTACGATGATTCTTGATGAACGAGAAAGGCTGACACGGTGAGAGGGTAGGATGAGCCGAGTATGAGATCAAGTGTGGTCTTCGGGAGGGGACCCTTGTTTAAAGGGAGTTTCATATCGGGCGATGATTCCGAATGATGCCTCCCAAGAAGCATCCCTGACTGGTGGGCGCAGAAAAAAGAAAGCCCCGCCACGGCTCTCACCGGGCGGGGCTTGGGTTGCCCTTAGAAAGAGCGTTCCGCTTAGTAGCGGTAGTGCTCAGGCTTGTAAGGACCTTCCTTCTTCATGCTGAGGTAATCTGCCTGCTGGTCCGAGAGCTCGGTGAGTTCCACGCCAAGCTTCTTGAGGTGCAAGCGAGCAACCTTCTCGTCAAGAACCTTTGGAAGAACGTACACGCCAACGGGGTATTGTCCCTTCTTCGTGTAGAGCTCGATCTGAGCGAGTGTCTGGTTCGTGAACGACGTGGACATCACGAAGCTTGGGTGCCCAGTGGCGCATCCAAGGTTTACGAGGCGCCCGCGAGCGAGTACCACGATAGCCCGTCCATCCTTGAAGACGAACTTATCAACCTGAGGCTTGATGTTCATCTCTGTGGTGTTTTTCTCAAGCCACGCGATATCGATCTCGTTGTCGAAGTGACCGATGTTGCACACGATCGCCTCGTCCTTCATCAGCTTGAAGTGCTTCTCGTTGATGATGTTGACGTTACCGGTCGCGGTTACGAAGATGTCAGCGATAGGAGCTGCTGTCTCCATCGTGACAACTTGGTAACCTTCCATCGCCGCCTGAAGAGCGCAGATCGGGTCGATCTCAGTGATGAGAACGCGAGCGCCGAGGGTCTTCATGGAGTGAGCTGAACCTTTTCCTACATCTCCGTATCCGGCAACGACAACTACCTTGCCCGCTACCATAACGTCTGTCGCGCGCTTGATTCCGTCGGCGAGGGACTCGCGACATCCGTAGAGGTTGTCGAACTTCGCCTTGGTTACGGAGTCATTGACGTTGAACGCGGGGGCTTTCAGGGTTCCAGCTTTGACCATCTCGTACAAACGGTGAACTCCTGTCGTTGTCTCCTCAGAGATGCCGTAGATATCCTTCATCATCTCCGGGTACTTGTTATGAACAAGCATCGTGAGATCTCCACCGTCATCAAGGATCATGTTGGGGCTCTTGCCGTCGAAGTGAAGGGTTTGCTCAAGGCACCAATCGTACTCCTCAAGGGTCTCACCCTTCCAAGCGAATACTGGGATCCCTGCTGCCGCTATAGCCGCAGCAGCTTGATCCTGAGTCGAGAAGATGTTGCAGCTCGACCAACGAACCTCGGCACCTAGCGCGATGAGGGTCTCGATGAGAACGGCGGTCTGAATAGTCATATGAAGAGAGCCGGCGATGCGAGCTCCCTTGAGTGGCTGCGACTTGCCGTACTCCTCGCGGAGGGCCATGAGTCCTGGCATCTCCTTCTCAGCGATGACGATCTCTTTACGGCCCCAGTCAGCGAGGGTCATATCCGCAACCTTGTAATCGGTGAAATTTGTCTTCATGGCTTGTAACATATGCAAGTCTATATCGATTAAGTGCACCTCGCTGTGAGGCGGCTTTTGACCGTGAAATGGTATACCAGGCTGTGCTCTGCCACAAGTAAACGGCTGGGGAACTTCGGATGTGTCGTTTAAACACGCAGTTGCCCGAAAAGATGAGCTTTTTTGAGGCTTATCGATATCGTAAGGAGCCTCTCAGACGGCGAAACGACCCTCTCGGGAGGCCTGTTCACGACACCTTAGGAGTCCTTCGTTTGGCTTCTTGCCACAGCGCTTCAAGCTCCTCCATCGACCGACCATCGAGAGGCTTGTCAGCGCGTTGCTCCGCCGCGATCAGTTCGAGGTTCTTGAATCGGGCCATGAACTTTGCGTTGGCTGCGGCCAGGGCATCTTCGGCGTTAAATCCGAGGTGTCGAGCCTCTTGAGCGAGGGTGAAAAGAAGATCTCCAAACTCCTCGAAAACCAGCTCCTTCCTGAAAGGACTTCCAGCCACGTTCACAGAGGGATCGTTTGGATTTGGAAGCTCGGCGAGAAACTCGTTCAACTCCTCTCGTACCTTCTCGGCGACCCCATCGGTGTTAGTCCAATCAAAACCTACTCGCACGCATCGAACGCCGATCTCGTGGCATTTGTGGAGTGAAGGCATGGAACGAGGCAACCCGTGTAAAAGACCTTTTGAGGTGGCCGGCTGAGTCGCTCGTTCCTGCTGTTTAATAGCCTCCCAATTTTTGAGAACCTCTTCCTCTCCACTAACCTTTACATCACCGAACACATGAGGATGACGGCGAATAAGTTTCGCGGTGATGCCCTCAAGGATAGACGCGAAGGCGAAGCTTTCCTTTTCCTCGGCGATGCGGGCGTACAGCGCGATAATTGAGATGAGATCGCCGAGCTCCTCACAAATCGCTTCGTCGCCGGCGTCAACCGCGTCAGCTACCTCGTACGATTCCTCGATGAGACACGAACGCAGAGACTCGAATGATTGCTTGAGGTCCCATGGGCACCCCCCTTGCGGGTCTCGGAGTCGCGCGATCACATCAAGAAAGTGTGTTAAGGCCTCTGCCGCTTTGGTGTGAGAATTCGGTGTCGTCATGGATCAACGGTAACATCGAAGAAGGCGGCAGTACACCGGAGATGCATGCGGTGTTGGGCTCAAACAGCGAGAAGACCCGCCGACGAAATCGCCTCCAGACGGATGCTTGGGCTAGCGCTACCACATCCACCGATGTGGCGCCTGCCTCATAGAGGGTGTGACAAGCGGCGGCGATAGTCGCTCCGGTTGTAATCACGTCCTCGACGAGCAATACCCGCTTTCCCTTGAGTTTGAGAGGGCTTTTCACGCTAAAAATGCCCTTCAATCCGCGCAAACGCTCCGCGTGTGAGCGATGAGCTTGAGGGGTCCGTCCACCTCGATGTTGTAACTCGTAGCTGAGGATGAGCGGTGGATGGTTCTCGCGCATGGCGCGCGCAAGCTCCGAGCAAGGATGGAAGAGCCGCTTTTTGAGCATAGCCGGAGATGATGGAACCGGGACGACCAGGTCCCACGAGCTTGGTCCGAAGAGTATCGGGAGATGTTGAGCCAGCGACTCGCCCGCAAGTCTCGCCAGATAGGGACTCGGTTGGTACTTCATCGCCCGAATGAAATCGCGGGCGAGCCCCTCGTATTCCCAGAGGTAACGGATCCGCCGCGCGGAGAGCGGGAAGTTCAGGCAGGTGGCGCAAACCTCCGACCGCTCGAGAGGCGAGAGTGGTCCGAAGCATCGATCGCAGCGGCAGATCGAAAGCGGTATGGGAGACGGACAACAACGAAAACAGAGTGACCGACCCCTGAGGGGGCGTGTGCAGACTACGCATTCACGAGGAAAAAGGACCTCCAAAGGGCCCGATACCCAGGTGTGCATGAGGGAATTGCCGACCATGGTAGGAGTATCGGGAGAACCAACGAAAAGTTTCGTTGTCACTGAACACGTGACGCGTCATGGCCTCGACCCTCGCCTCAGATTCCATGCACGTGGGCTGCCCTACCGCTACACAGCGGTACTCACGCAATACCGAGACCTAGAACCGTCTCTTAAAAAAGAGGGCGTCCCGTCATCTCCTTCGGCTGAGACAATCCCATCATCTTGAGAATCGTTGGAGCCACGTCACAGAGGGCTCCATCCTTTCGGAGGTTCACCGTGTCCTTGTGGTCTACTACAATTACCGGCACGGGATATGTCGTGTGCGCGGTGTGAGGAGTGCCATCCTCGTAATTCACCATCTGCTCGGCGTTTCCGTGATCGGCGATAATGAGCGCCTGACCCTTGGCTTCTTTGAGTACGTTGAGGATCTGTCCAAGGCACGCGTCAACGGTCTCTACCGCTTTGACACCTGCTGGCACAACCCCGGTGTGTCCAACCATGTCGCAATTGGCGAAGTTGACGACGATGAGGTCGTACGTGTTGGAGCGGATACCTTCAATCACAAGCTCCGCTACGCCGGCAGCGCTCATTTCAGGCTTCAGATCGTAGGTCTTCACGTCTCGTGGCGATGGAACCATCTTTCGATCCTCGCCCTCGTAGGGCTGTTCGATTCCGCCGTTAAGGAAGTAGGTCACGTGAGGATACTTCTCAGTTTCCGCTACTCGAAGCTGTCTCTTCCCCGACACCGCGACCGTCTCGCCGAGGTGGTTCCTTATGTCTAATTGAGCGAAAAGGAAGGGAAGGCGAAGGGTGCGGTCGTAATCCGTGAAGCAGAGAACCTGAGACCGTGGAAGGATAGGAGCGGTACGAGCGAATCCATCAAACTTCTCGGCACAGAGAGCCGATACGATCTCTCGCATACGGTCCTCGCGGAAGTTAAAGAAGACCAGGCCATCGGTAGGTTCTAGCTTTCGGGTAGAAGTGACCGCCGGTTCAAGGAACTCATCCGTTGTTCCCTTGGCGTAGCTCTCACTGACATAAGAGATAAGGTCTGATGTTTCAGTGCCCTTGCCGAGCGCGATCGCGTCGTACGCCACCTGAACGCGCTCCCAGCGCTTGTCACGATCCATCGCGAAGAAGCGACCACATACAGACGCTATCTCACATCCTGGATAATCCTTGAGAAACGTCTGAAGGTCCGCGAGGTCCGTCTTAAAAGCGTTGGGAGATACGTCTCTTCCATCGCTAATCAGATGAAGGGCAACCCGCGCGGTCGTGTTATCCTGGACGAGGCGCTTGAGGAAGAGCTTCATGTGTTCGAGGTGAGAGTGAACTCCCCCGGTGCTGTAGAGGCCGACCACATGAATCGTCCGAGATGATGCCGTTGCCTTAATGAAGGTGGTGTACTCAGCGGACTCCTGTAAGAAGGCTCCTTGGAACGCCCTGCTGATGCGGAGGAGCCACTGTTCAACGACGCGTCCAGCTCCGATGTTGAGGTGGCCGACCTCCGAATTTCCCATCTGGCCCTCCGGCAGTCCGACCTGTTCTCCGAACGTCGTGAGTGTCGCGTTAGGGCAGTCCCTCAAGAGGGCATCGATAACCGGTTTCTTAGCTTGGGCTACAGCGTTTCCCTCTGTCTTAGGATTAAGGCCAAAGCCATCGAGGATGCAGAGGAGGGTAGGGGATGTCATACGTCTTTCTTCCTAATCGTCACGTCACGGTGTCGAAAGCACCGGAGAGGGTTCACCTCTATCAGATAATGGCGGCTTCTTTCCAGTCTCCGTGACGGGAAGAGTTGGCTCTACGAGTGATTCCCATAGGCTAGCGGTATCTTTTGAGAGACCGAGCCGGGACATCGAGAGACCTAAGAGGTGGGTCCTGAACTGGGCTTGAACAGGAGTGAGACCGACCCGCTCCTTTTCAGCGAGAGCTGACACGTTCTCAAGAAGAGTTCGAGCGTCATCCGCGCGGTGTACCGCAAGAAGGGTCTTCGCTACCACGAATTCAGCGTCAATTCGCTTAGCTCCATGCAGTCCCTGTGTGGCGCTGCGGGCCGCGGCAACGGCGCGGTCGGCTCGACGACTCACGTCTCCTGGTGCCGCACGAAGCCATAGAGCAATGACGGTGTCCCATTTGGAAAGATCCCCCTCAGAGAGCTTAGCGGCTTTCACGAGGAGCTCAGCGCCTTCGTCAAGCCGACCTCGAGCTATCTCTAATTGAGCAAGTCGCTCAAGGGCCGGGACGAATTGGGGATGCTTCTTGACGAATATGGTGAGGGTCTCTCGAAGAGAGGTCTCATTCTCCACTGACCTGATGAGCTGCTCAAAAGATATCCGCGTTTTAGCCTCAATCATATCCTCAGAGATATGCCCCACCTTTTCGAGCGCTCGGTGGTAGTCCATCGCGTCATCAAAACGACCAAGCTCCTCCGCGATATCGCGGGCGAGCTCCAGGGCCCGCTTGGTGGGGGCCTCCTGCACGATAAGGGCGAGGTTGTCCTTGGCGGCCGTGTTATTGCCGAGTTTTCGGTTGAGGTCGACCGCTTTAAAAAGCACCGCGGCGTTCATGTGATTGCTGGCTCGCATGCTATCGAGCACTCGCAGAGCTTCGCGGGGCTCTCCCAGGTTCTCGATGCAGGTAGCGAGCTCAACCCGCGCGATCGTGTTGTCAGGATCTTGATGCAGGACCTGTTCCCAAATAGCGCGAGCGGCTCCCCATTCCTCGCTCGCCATAAAGCTACGAGCTTTCAGGAAAAGTTCAAAGAAAAGCTGATGAGAACGGGCGGCTGCGCGTAACTTGCGCTCCCTGAGATAGCTCTTGAATCCGAAGAAGAGAGCAACGAGGGAAGCGATCACGCACCCGAGGAAAAATACACCGAGGTAGATCACACCGGCGTACGTTGTAAAGGTGATGCTCGGGCCCAGCTTGATAGTTGCTGTTTCTGAGTTGGTGAGCGTGACGTAGAGGGTGACAGCGATGAGGAGGGCGAGAGCGATGAGTCTGTTGAATTGACGCAGCATGCGGAGATGGTCCTCGAAAATTCGTTTGAACTATCCTACCTTGCTGTTCTTTCCGAGGGAAGCGAGGCAAAACCTACCCCACACTTTCTCGCTACGAGTAGGTTTTGCCTCGCTTCCCTATGTACAGAGACAGGTCGGTTAAAATACAAAACCCCCCTCCTGTATCTCTACAGGAGAGGGGTTTTGCGTCCCCATGAGAGCGGCTGGTTACACGTTTGACGCGACGGCGGCGGTCTCGGTGTCAGTGTCGTTCTCCGGCTCGCTATCCGTTACGCGACTCGGCTTGGAGGCGGAGCCTGAGCGACGTACGATCACTGGAGAGTTGATCAAGAGCGTCGTTGTATCAGCGAGGCGGTGATACTTGATGTCGAAGCCTTCCTTGTCGATGACGAAGTACTTCTCGATGACCTTAACCATCTCCTCTCGGAACCCTGCCATCTCCTCGTTTGTGAGACCGGTTCGATCCTGCACGAGCACGAAATGAAGTCGGCTCTTTGCTGTTTCTTTGCTTTCGTTGCTCTCGCCGAAGAGCTTTTTCTTGAGCGCGTTAAACACGTTTTGACACTCCCTCAGTTATCGGAAACCTCGTTTCCGTATGACCTAACTGTTACGTAACTCTAACTGTAAATAGACACCCCGTACAGATGAAAACCGCTATGCGTTTACACCAAGTTTACGACTGATACGGCTCCAGAAGGATCCGGAATCGAACGTTGGAACCGGAACCTGCTCGCCGCAGACTCGCGCAGCGATTCTGGTAAATGCCTGCCCAGCCTTCGATTTCTGGTTGTACACGACCGGCTCTCCGCAGTTAGCCGCAGAGATAATTTGATCATCTCGCTCTACGACACCAAGGATCTCGATACCAAGGATGTCCTGTACGTCTCGCACGGAGAGCATGTCTCCACGACGAACCATCTCGAAGTCGATGCGGTTGATGATGAGCTTCGACTCGATTCCTTTTGAAGAAAGGAGCCCTACTACTCGGTCGGCGTCTCGAATCGCGGATACCTCGGGGGTAGTTACCACGATAGCGGACTCAGCACCGGCGCACGCGTTACGGAAGCCCTGCTCGATACCCGCTGGAGAATCAACGAGGATGTAGTGGAACTCACGGCGGAACTGCTCAAGCACGTAACGCACCTCAGCCTCATCGACCACATCCTTGTCGTCGGTTTGTGACGCAGGCAAGAGGTAAAGATTATTAGACTTTTTTGACTTGATGATCGCTTGAGCGGGTTTGCAGATCTTCTTAGCTACGTCCACTACGTTAAACACGATGCGGTTCTCAAGACCGAGCATCATGTCGAGGTTGCGAAGTCCGATATCGGCGTCGACAACGAGCACCCGCTGACCACGGAGAGCGAGAGCCGCACCGAGGCTTGCGGTCGTCGTTGTTTTTCCGACACCACCCTTTCCTGAGGTGATTACGATTACCTCGCCAAGGTCCTTCTTCCCAGCGTTGTCTCTTCGCGTATTCATCAATTACTCCCTTCTACGTGCCCAAACAGTTCGTGATTGGTAAGGTTCTACTACAATTAGGTTTCCTTCTACTCGGGCGATCTCAGGGATGCCGCCACGAGGGGTGCTCTCAAAGTTCTCTGAGCCTGAACCACGAGAGATCACCAGTCCGATTCGGAGCTGGGTTGGCTGCAGGTTGAGGCTGAGGATAACCCGGCCCCCTCCACTTTCATCATACGCGCCCGCGTGAGCGATGCCACGCAAGGTGCCTAGGATCACGATATCCCCGCCCGCGATTACCTCCGCGCCGGAGTTAACATCTCCAAAGATAACAATAGAGTGCTCCGTTTCTACCTTTTGTCCGGAGCGAAGGGTTCCGTACATAATCCGAGTGTCCGGCTCATCCCACAGCATGGAGTTCGCGGCGACGCTCGCGCGATTCTCAATGCTATCGATGCCGTCGAAGAGGCTTACATTTCGCTCTGGAGTTGGGGTTGTGACTCGGGTTGGTGTAGCGGCGCGTTGACCGCCGAACATTGAGAGTCCTGTGTCAGGCGTTGCGGGCTTGGAAGCAGCTCCCTTGAGCTTTGAGCTTCGAACGGAAACTTTAAATTCCGAAGCAAGAACGGCGGTAAGCTCATGCACTAAGTCATCACCGGGCTTGCGTCCAACCCACTCGAAGGCTACGTCGTTGCCTTGTATGAAGGATCGGCGCGACTCAAGGAACTCACGAACCGCTACCTTGAGGTCCTCTTCTTGAACCCGACCGTCAACGCGAAGTATGAGTCCCTCGGCAGTGCCCCGAGCTGTGATGACGCTACTCCGAGCATCTCCTTCCTGTTCTTCAACTTTCGCGGGAGAGGTAGAGATTTCTAATCCCTGAAGTCCCAAACCTTCAAGCGGTGTGGTGCCCGCTTCGAATCCCACATTATCGTCATCGTTGAACGAGCCAGTCATAATACTCCAAGAAGCAAGAGGGCGGCATTGTAGTGCCGCGATATGAAAAAATCCAGGACAAAAACAGCTTCGAGATCATTAGCCGCGTCGTGAATTTTACCTCATAACGAGTCTCTCGTTGGTCACTTTATATGATTGGAATTTTTCGCGGATGCTCACAAAAAACCCCGATGACACATTCCGTGAATCGAGTTACTTTAAGCAACTTATACCAAAGCGACGATCCCAACGTCAACAAACAAGTTTTGAAAAAACCTCCGTTGGCGAAAAAAGAAAGAGCGCCTTTTCATAAAAATCTCTCTGCTTGGTATTTACTTTTTGAGAGGGCTCAAGGCGCGTTCGCTTAATGTCCGAGCGACACGACGAGCTGGAGATCATTCGTCGTGTGTTCTTTCTTGGCGCATGCCATAGTTGAGCCCGCATGTATTCGCGAATCGCATCGTTCATTAGTAGTGGTTTAGGAAGTGGATACTCCCCAAAGGCCCCGGGCACGTTTGGAACGGTGGCCGCCGCCCTCGCATGGCTCGGTATGTCGTGGGCAGGGGTCCTCTCGTCATCGTTCTCCCACATCGTGTTCGCGGCCATCGTGATCGTTGTGGGAACGGCCGCTATTCGATTGAGCCTTCGCTCGGACGGTAGTAAGGATCCGCAGTGGATTGTTATCGATGAGTGGGCCGGAATTTTCGTGGCGCTCATCGGCACGGAGGCCTCTCGTTTTTGGCACGTTTTGCTCGCGGTTGTCCTCTTTAGAATCTTTGATATCTCGAAGGTAGGTCCGATTCGACGGGCAGAAGCGCTCCCAGGAGCTGTCGGAGTGATGGCCGACGACGTTGTGGCGGGATCCTTCGCCCTTCTTGGCATGGTAGTGGTGAGGTTTTTCGTGTGATGTGGAATCCCGGAATCGCTCAATCGATACGACGGACGCTCTCCGCCTGCGCTGTACTAACCGCGCTCGGGGCATCGGCGTGTTCTCCTGGATACGTTCTTCGCGGCGCCTACGAGCAAAGTAAGATCCTTTTGGCGCGTCGAGACATTTCATCTGTGATTAACGATCCCTCCACCTCTGTAGAGGATAGGGAGAAATTGCAGGTTGTTGTTGATGCGCGGGCCTTCGCTGAGCGGATAGGTCTCACCCCCGGGGACTCGTTTAAGACCTTCGCGGAGGTCTCTCGTGATCCGCTGGCGTGGGTCGTCGTCGCTTCTCGGCGAGACTCCTTCGCGTTGTATACCTGGTGGTTCCCTATTGTGGGGACGGTGCCCTACAAGGGCTTCTTCGACAAGGAAGATGCTGAGGGGCAGGTTCGGGAACTCCAGTCTCTTGGGTACGAGGCTTCGATGCGCGGAACGGAAGCTTTCAGTACCCTTGGATGGTTCGATGACCCTGTTGTTTCAACGACCCTCAAAAACGCTCCGAGCCGGATCGCCAATACCGTTATTCATGAGAGCGTTCACACCACGGTATGGATACCGGGGAGTGTTCCGTTCAACGAGAGTCTCGCGAACTTCGTTGGCACTCAGGGGGCAGTGGCGTTTTTTTCCGCTCGCGTGAGTGACTGCCGAGCCGCGGGCCGCGAGTGCGGGGAGGACGAGCGACAGCTCGCCACCGCCCGCAGGGAATACGCGTTTCAGTTTGAGCTGGCGGAGTTGGTGGACACCCTCTTTGCCTCTCTTGAGAAGCTCTATGCCGATCCGAGCTTAACACCTGAGGAGAAGATCTCTCGCCGGGTTGATGTTTTCGACTCGGTCATGAAGCCCTTTAGACAACGATTTCCAACCCTCCAGATCCTGAAGGAGGTGAACAACGCGGATATCA
>JAIXPR010000002.1 GCA_027486155.1 Pseudomonadota bacterium
AAACCCATACCCTATCGTGACCGGATTTCCGATGCCGACGTTCACGATAATGATCTCATTTGAGAAGATCTCATCCCAGTTTACTCTCTCTTTCGGCAGAGAATGGAACGAACTTTCTCCGCCGTATCGCCACTGTCTGAAGTAAAAGAAGAGCTTATGTACCTTGGCGAGGTTCCAATCGTAGAGGTGCTCAGAGAGCGCGAAGAGGTAACTCGTACCGACGAGGAGAGTCGAGGGTTGTCGGGATGGCTCCGGCTCCTGATAGGTTATCGATACGTACGGTGTTGGTTCGTAAAATCGTTTAGGGAAGAGTACGTTCGCGATCTGAAGGAGATCCTTGTCTTTGTGGCGGGGCTCAGGCTCCACCGTGTAGTTGTCGCAAGAGAAGGCGCGGAACGAGCTTCCCCCCATCTCTTTAAGTTTGTTATCTATCGCCTGAAGCGCTAGGCACGAAGCAACATCGTTCCAGTGGGAGGCTGAGGTAGCGAAGAACCTGAAGGGTACCTTACTCTGAGCGACTTTGAGAACATCAGCGGTGTCTACATAGACGATCCCATTCTCCTCAAAGGCCTTTTCAACGAGATCGTAGGGATGGGGCCGCTTTTTTCGAGAGGGATCGAGGTACCCTTCAGGGATTAGTTCAGGATAGAGGTGCGCCATGTTCGGTGTCACCACGATCAGTAAGCTGGTTCCGCGAGCCTTGAGTCGGTCCTGGAGCTCCTTGATATCGAGTACCCGTTGATCCAATTTTTTGAAGTTCTTGGGTAGCTTGTGATTCAGCGCCGCTAGATGCGCGGTCTGAAAGAGCTGATTCTCGTGTCCAACACGGATGGAGCCAACGTGGAAGGCTGAGATCTGATCGAACCCGCGAGCATATATCTCATTCGCTAGGAGGGTGAGGGGATACCACAATCCTGACGAGCGCTTCGCTCGGGTTTCAAGCGCCTTTTGCCAAGAGCGTTTCAAGAAGCCTTGGCGCGAAAAAGGTGGCGCGGGATTGGCCATCGGCATCCCCTCCGGCGCGCGTTCCTGTAGTACAGGGTAGAGGTCGTTCGCGATGGGGACGGAGAGAAACAGTCCGACGATCACGAGGAATGTTACCTTAATTGGCAGCGCTGATTTTGATGCGGTCGCTTCCATCATCAGAACTGAAAATAGATAAAGGGTGAGAAATCGGTTCCCGCCATCGCCGCGGCCGAGAGTAACAACAGAAGCGCGGCTTGTGAGGCGGTCGCGGCGATTCGAATCGTTGGTGGGCTCCACGAGATAACTCGATCCTTTAACGCCACGGCCCCTGGCATGAGAGGCCACAGGCAGATCGCGTATGCCACCCCGATCATGAAGATCTCAAAGGTGGAGGTAACGGAGTACAGCGGTAAAACCTTTTTAACGCCGCTATCACTGACGAGATGTTGGAAGTACATGCCAGCATGCGAGAGATCGTCAGCGCGGAAGAGAACACGACTCAACATCACCAAAAAGAGGGTCAAGAGAACTTGAGCCGCGTGGGGAATCCTGAGTAGGTGTTTGGCGAGGAAGAGACGTTCAAGGGTCATGAAGAACCCGTGCCAGACACCCCACAAGATGAAGGTCCATTGAGCCCCGTGCCATAGCCCTGAAAAGAGGAAAACCACCCACAGATTTAAGTACTGACGTGAAACGCTGCACTTGCTTCCACCCAGGGGATAGTAGAGGTACTCACGCATCCATCGCCCAAACGACATGTGCCACCGTCGCCAGAAATCCGTAAAGGATGACGCAAGGTAGGGGTGGTTGAAGTTTTCGGGGAATCGAAAACCGAACATGCGCGCCAGGCCGATCGCCATGTCCGAGTACCCAGAGAAGTCGAAGTAGATCTGAGCTGTGTAGGCTAAGATCCCGAGCCAAGCCAAGTCTGGGGAGAGGGAGACCGCCTTGAGGCCAAAGATGTTGTCGGCCGTATGTCCAACGACATCGGCGATGAGAACTTTTTTGCCCAGCCCGATCGAAAATCGAATCATCCCCTCAAAGACATCGTTCAGCTTGGTCGACCGGCTATGAAGCTGATCCTCGATCTCGTGATACCGAACGATGGGGCCCGCGATAAGTTGTGGGAAGAAGAGAATATAGAGAAGGAAGGTAATCGGATTCTGACACGCCGGTCGAACCTTGCGGTATACATCAACGACGTAACTGATTTTGTGGAAGGTGAAGAAGGAGATACCTATAGGGAGCACTACGGCTTGCCAGGCGATCGGAGGGGCGCCCAACCACGAGCCGATACGAGAGGCTTCGCCAACGAAAAAATTAGCGTACTTAAAATAACCGAGGGAGCACACGTTAATAATGATCGAGAGCGTGAGCCACAGTTTAGACCGTCGAGGGTCAGCACGCTCAATCAACTGAGAGAGGACAAAATCGACCGCGCAGAGGCCAAGAAGCATCCCAACAAAGCGGGGCTCTCCCCAGGCGTAGAAGAGAAGGCTCGCCGAGATTAGGACGAGGTTTTTGAGGACGCGCGGAACGACGAGGTAGGCCCCAAGGACCAAGGGGAGGAAGTAAAAGAGGAAGATGTACGAACTAAAAACCATAGGCGCGCCGTGAGCATAGCAAATGTGAGGCCTGAGGCAAAAAGGCAAAGGTCATCTGGATTGGAATTTTGGCTCGACCGGCGGCCGCTTGGGGGCGAGTTAGTTCGCGGTGTTGGACGTAGATGTCCCGCTCTGTTGGCTGCGAAGGTTGCGAATGAGGTCCTTCACCGCGCGAGGGTTTCTAAGACCTCGGATCCTGATTGAGCCTTTCATATCTCGACCGATCGGAGTGATGTGAAGGTCCGCAAGCCTCAGGATTCTTTGCGGAATGGTCTGGATCGTCTCTATCTCTTGGACCTGATTATAGTCTAGGCGGGTTGTTCTTGCGGACCACCACAACCTGCCGGTCACGTGGATGAGATAGTGTGGGGTGATAACCAAACGCTCGTTGTAAACCTTCCAGGCGGCCGTTGCCAGGACCAGGAGCGGAGCGATCGGAAGATAGGTAGTCGGAATGAAGAGGGTGCCGACCTCAAGCTCAAACTGTCCCGTCTCGGCGAGCCGCAGATTGAGCGCAACGATCGCTACCTCAAGGAGTAGAGTGACACCAACCAGGAGCCACTGATTGATCCAGGATTGCCGTACAATAATGTTCTCGCCATCTACGAAGCCGATGACTGGAGCGGTAATGTCGTTGGTGTTCACGGAGATAGAGTAGGGCAACGGAGAGATTGCGTCTAGCCGGCCTCCCCCGAGCTGTATTGGTACCGGCAGCGAACCGCTATCCTCACGAGCCACCAGGGGGTTAGAGTGTATTGTTCCGCCCCCGCTCCGCCTTCTTGTGACCAAGGGGAGAAGCGGATGGAGGGCATCGTGTGCGCGGCAACTAAGACAAGGCGCAGGTTGCGGGATGGATTGAGCGTCGGCCTCCTTCGATGGAGCGCCGGAACTTCCCTTCAAGCGTGTTCTATGTCTGAAAGGCGTTTATCAGGGAGTCCAACAGTCTCTACAAGTACAAGTTCGGTCGCATCGATAAAGGCATGTCACTGTGGGGCAAGTCCTCCTCTGACTTCTCTTCGGCAGCTGGATCGTCTCAGCCTGGTGTACCGTGTTCCAGAATTTTCTGTATCTGCGAGGCTGTATGCTTACTAACAACGTCACAAATGCCGCGACGACTCCCGTTGACCTCTCCTATCCTAACTTCCCACAACGAGTGGGCGAATGCATCTTCGGCTCGGCTCGACGGGAGGCGTTGAAGGCGCTCCGCGCCGCCACCGCCGACCAATGGAGCTACACCAAGGACCCCGTGCCGTCAGTCTGCGTGCTTGATGGTCGAGGCAATGAGGTGCTCTTTCAATACGACGGACACAGCAACCTCGCGGCAGTTCATCTCACCTCTGAGCGGGGAAAACTCCATATAACCGGTGATTGCGAGTTAGCCCAGCGGCTCACCCGATTCGCTACGCGCGCATTTTCTTCCCTGTTACAGAAAACGACGTTGGAGTGTGAAGGGCAACTTACGCTCTTCGCGGCGGGCTCACCTGCGGCCCACTCTCACTACGAGCATCAGCAATCGCATCGCCATATCGCCAGAGATGGTTATGAAAGTACTACTAACAAAACCGCAATCGTGGTGCTTTCCACGGGAAGCACCGTCGAAATAATCTCCAACGAATATACCTACCGACTGCCCGCCGATGAGCGATGGAAGCGCGAACAAGAACGATTGGCGTGGTGCGCTCACATCATTGATAGTCCACGTGTGGTTAGAGAGGGCGTAGTGCGTCTTGAATCGCCTCATCC
>JAIXPR010000199.1 GCA_027486155.1 Pseudomonadota bacterium
AACGGGATCGCACTGCGGAAATTGGACATTCACCACCGGCAACGGAACCATCGGGGCCTCGAACGAAAAATCATCTCGTTGGATCACAGGGGCGTCATCCGCCTGTACGGTCGCCTATCGGATCTTCTGCGTCGGAAATTACAATCCCTTAGCGGCTACCCCAACACCAACCTCGACCCCTACGAGCACGGCCACAAGAACGCCAACCTCGACCGTGACACCAACCCCCACGCCAACATTCACCACTACCGCGACTCCGATGGCAACCGACACCCCATCCATCCCGACGACCGGAACACCGACCGCAACCCCAACGCCGACTCACACATCAACACCAACGGCCACCGCTTCAGCGACGACTCCGCCCTCTACGCCCACCTCCGTGCCAACGGTAGCGCCCACCCCAACTCCGGTGATGTCATCGGTAAGGCTTCGAGTCTTGATTAACTCGACCCCGGTCCCCTCACTGCCGGTCAAGATCGGCTCCGAAACATTTAACACCGACACCGAGGGATACGCGAAAACCACCGTCTGGAGTAGCTCATTCATCAACGTGCAATCGGGACTTCCCGCTGTCGCGTTTACACCCTTTTCAGAATCCGCGGGCTTTTTTAACGGCAGAACCGTTGAAGTCAATGCGACACGTCTCATCATCCCGGGTACGGATATATGCGCTGTCAGGGTTGGAGACGTTCCAAGCCTCTTTTTCCCCTACTCTAACATCAGCGGCACTACCCTATCGGTGCCACTCTCGCTGCACTTCCTGAACCGTATGCTCTCGCCATCGGGAGTCGCCGCTCCCACCGGATTGTTTGCCCGGGGCGGGCGAGGAAACGGGTTCACCGTAGCGCGTTCTCTCTTTGAATCGGATGACGGGCTCTCCGGAAATTGGGAGTTCCTCGCTGCGAATGTTGTCATTCCTAATGACCCGGAGCCGTGCGCTGATAGTGGAGAACCCGGTCCTCCAACCGCGACACCAGGACCATCGTGCGCGTCATTCGACCTCTCAGTGATCGTCAGAGAGACGAGGCGAACGGTTACTCGGCTTTCGCAAGAAACCATTAACGCCGCGACCCGCGGAGAATGGAAACCGAAGGGAAATCTCCAGGAACCATTCCTCAAGAGTAGCGCTATAACGATGAACCTGATGGCTGCTACCGTCAAGCGAGCGGGAACTAAACTCTACTCCTGCGGTACCCCTCCCCCAGCCTCCAGATGTTCGAGCAAACGGATCGATAAAAACTCAATTGCCAAGGATTTCGAGCGGATCTTCCCAGCCGATCTTCCACGCGGTCTAGCTCGAGTAAAAAAGCTCTTTCCGCAGGAGAGCGCTCGATTCAACCGAATAGTGAGCAAACTTCCATCCCGCGTGTACAGCTGCCGGTAATCCTCGCCATAGTTGGTACGCCTCTTGCTGATATCTCGGGGAAGTCAGCGGTTACCCTTAATTTGCGAGAGTACACAGTATGAAATTAAGCATTCCAGAGCTCTTAAGACCTCGAAAACCGTCGCCTGCTCCTGTCGTCCCTACACCGCCGACGACCCCCACAAATCCTACAACCCCCACAAATCCCTCAAGAAGGCCGTCACGACCACCGGTCGCGCCAGTAGAGGAGGCACCGAACGAGTTCGGAAGGACCCTCGAGAGCCTGCTCGGCAATAAATACAGGTCGAGCAAGGTCAGCGAGGAGGAACTTTATGCCGCTTTGATCGTTCATCAGCTCAAACAGAAGTATGGCGACAGGGACGCGAGTGATTTTAAGACCCTCTTTAACTTCGCCATGACCGACCGGCCTAACAACGAGCGCAAAGAGGCATCAGCTGAACGCGCCGCTAACGTGGTCATGGACAACTTCTTCTCCAAGAACTCGATCATCATTCCTGTGGAAGAGGCGAGGAAAATAAAGGAGACCGCTTTCCGTCTCGCTCAGCTCGACGACAACAAGGACGTGCTGTGGGATAAACACGGTGGCGACCGAGACAACACCGTTTCGGTAACATCCTTCGCGCGGGCTCAACATCTGATGCAAAAGAGACTGGATGCCGAGGAGAAAGCCTCAACAGCGAGCGTTCGAAGAGCCTCACGGACTAAAGCGAAGCCCCTGAGCGAGGTAGGCTAAGGCGGATCTGAGCCTGCGCTGGATCACGCTTCCGATAGCGCCCTCAGCGCTATAATGGAACGATGACCCACGTTCTCGCTTTCCGTTGCCGCTCACGTGCCTGGCAATCTCCGAGGTGGCTAACCACACTTTTCCAGCTCCTCGCCCTTCTTGTTCTTTCATCTCCCGCGTACGCGAGGCCGCGCCCTCCCATCGTGCCGAACCTTACGGGGTTTGGGACCTTAACGGTGGCGGGGAGTGGTCGACACCTAAGCATCCCCCGCACCACAATCTTTAACGTGACTAACCTCTCAGATCGGGGGAGAGGAAGCCTACGAGCGTGCGTGGAGGCCCGAGGGCCCCGCACCTGCATCTTCTCTGTGGGTGGCGTCATCAAACTCTCCCGCGAAATTACGGTATCCTCCCCGTTCATAACGATCGCGGGACAAACCGCTCCCGACCCGGGCGTCACCCTGACAAACGCGGGCATTAAGATATCGACCCATAATGTTTTGATACAACATATCGCCATTCGGCCCGGCGATGAGAGGGTGGGAGCGAAGCCATCCGAACGGGACGGCATCTCCATCGGAGCAAAGCCACCCTATTCCGCACATCACATCGTCATCGACCATGTGTCACTTACCTGGGCGATCGACGAGAACCTCTCCACCGCGTACCCACTCACACGCGATGTGACCGTAGCAAATTCGATCATCGCCGAGGGGCTCCACAACTCGATTCACCCTAAGGGCCCACACAGCAAAGGGATCCTCGTGGGCGATGGTTCCAAGAACATTACGCTGCGAAATAATCTCGTGGCGTTCAACGAGGAGAGGAATCCGTACCTCAAACCGGGAACCTCAGTGGAGTTCATGAACAACGTTGTGTATGGATGGGGACCGAAGGGTGGCTGGTCGCTCTGCAACGTCTCGAACAACACAGAACGAGATGCCCCTATACTTCTTTCTTTTGTAGGCAACATCTACCGCCCCGCTCCCCTCTCTGTTATTCATCCACCGATCTACGCGAAAAAGATCGACGCCCGAAGCCGGATCTACACCCGGGACAATCTAGGCCCCACGTCGAGTGGAACCGCTCTCGTCTCAGCCACTCATGTGCTACCGATCCGACTCGGCTTTATCACCACACCTCCGGTGTCATCAGCGTTAAGGACCGCCCTTCCTGTTACTGAAACGCTTCACGCCGTGTTGACGGCGGCGGGAAGCCGTCCAGCAAAGCGCGCCAAGCACGACGCACGGATTGTCCGAGAAGTTGAGATGTCATCCGGAACGTTGAAGGACTGCACCACGGGGTGTCGACGAGCGACTGGAAGGATCCCGCGAGCTCGAGCCACATACCGAGGGGCTAAACCTCCCCGGCATCCCTTTATCGACTCAAATGGCGACGGCTACACCAACCTGGAGAACTGGCTACACAAGCAGGCGCGTGCCGTAGAGAGAGCGACTCGGTAACGGACGCTCACTACACGTTGGAGGCGAACCAATCATTAAACTCGCGCATCCCCTGCTCAAATGAGGTGGTCGGAGAATAGCCCAACAGCTCTCTCGCCTTGGAGACATCCGCGTTGGTAAGTTCCACATCTCCTGGCTGCGGGGGGTACTGCTCGATAACGAGCTTCTTACCGGTTACCCGCTCGATGATGTCCAGTACCTCGTTGAGCGATACGGTCGAGGAATTTCCGAGATTAAAGATCTCATATCCGAGCGGTCGATCAATCGCCCCTACAAACCCTTGGGTAAAATCCCTGATGAAGGTGTAGTCACGCCTCGTCTCACCCGTACCAAACTTCTTTATCGGGGTGCCGTTTCGAGCCGCGGCCAGGAATAACCATGGCGCCATATCTGGTCTGCCGCGCGGGCCGTAGACCGTAAATGGACGCACCACGTTGACGTTCATGCCGTAGAGGTGATGGTAGGTGTACCCCAACACCTCGGTCGCCTTCTTTGTCGCTGCGTAGGGGGATATGGGACGATCGGTTGCGGAGTCGTCCTCACGAAATGGGATCTTAGTTGAGTTTCCGTAGACCGAGGAAGATGAGGTCACGACCGTGTTCTCGACTGAATAGCGGCGAGCTACCTCAAGGAGGGTCAAGGTACCATTCACATTCGCGCCCGCGTAGATGTATGGATCCTCTATAGAGGGTCGAACCCCAGCTCGCGCCGCGAGGTGAGCCACATGCGTTATGTCGTGCTTTCGAAACAAACCATCGAGCAGAGAAACATCCTCAAGCTCACCCTCCACGAAATGGAAGTTCAGGTTCTTCTTCAAAACATCGACGTTCCTTTTTTTGTAGGCAACTGGATAGTAGTCGTTGAGGCTATCCAAACCCACCACG
>JAIXPR010000178.1 GCA_027486155.1 Pseudomonadota bacterium
GACATTCGCCTCACGCGACCACTCGGCGGTCGAGGACGACCGCCCTCCCAGGTCAAGGGTCGTGAAGGAGGGAGGGCGACTGTCTCCGGTCGCCGGAAGGTCTATGCATAGAGATGATGCTCAATTACAATCAATTGGATATTGATTCTCAACACAGCCCTCCGGATTGTGATGCAGGGAGCAAGGTCCGGAGGGCCCCTGTCCTCAGGGGCCGGAACCCGCAATCAATCTTTTCGTCAAAGCACTTGGCTGATGGTAGCCTCACGCCGTCGGAAACAACCTCGAAAGATCCCCGTCCGGTTCATGAATACTGCAACTGCCTATAGTGAAATGGCTCTTTGTTTTCGCGGCTCGCAGATCGCTGAGTGATATACTCAGATCCCTGTATCCTAGGACCTCGCCAAAGGTAAACGCTTTCGGTTCCTGATTCGTCAGTATCTTCTCAATCGCCGCCGCCGAAATCTGATCTCTGAGGTGGCGATGAAGCATCACCGCCACACTCACGTTAAGGAATCCCATAGGAAAGGGATAGCGATCGGGTTCAACGATAGGATGGTGGAGCCCCCCCGTGACCTTCAATGGAATGCCGTGCTCGTTCGCCGCGGTGATAGCGGCCGCAAATCTATCCGACGAGATCCCGGTAGGACCGGTGAGGCGACACTTCAGCGCGGGGCGTATCGGCGATATTCGCAGCTTATCGATCGTAGTGTGCAATGCCTCTCTCCACTCCTTATGCGAGAGGTTGGGCTCAAGGCAGAGCGGGATGCCGTGGGAAGAGGTAAAGGAGCCGTACTGCTCAAGTGTTTCCTCTACAAGCTCGGGTGAGGTTTTGACCTCAAGGGATGTAATCTCGATCTTTGGTTCCTTCCGCAAGAGGCTCGTCGCCTCGTGTAGGACCCTATCGGGGTCCTCGGTCGCGAGGAGGCATACCCGAAAAGGGGTCCTTGCCGAGTACATCCCGAGGTTTACTCCGAGCAGCTTGTGGGCATGCTCCGTATCGAGGACGATATCGCTCGATACCATCCACGGGCGGGAGAGGGTCGTTGGGAATGAGCTGCTCTCCAGAAGCGCAGCCTCGAAGGAGCGGGACGCGGGTGGAAACATCCCAGCATAATCGAAGATGTTTGTGAGAAGCACCCGTAGTGAATCGTCAGGATGTAAAGCCATGCGTCATACCTGCTGGACCCGTTGATTAATGGTGCCGAACAGGTCAACCCCGTCACGCATCACAGATATGGTTATCCTATCACCATTTTTAAGAAATGATGTGACGCTCTTTCCGGTGTGGATCTTCTCCAGCATTCGACGCTCGGCGAGGCAGCTTGAGCCGACCGATTCATCTTTGTTGGACACGGTGCCACTTCCGATAATCGTTCCAGCGCTGAGGGGGCGGGTTGTCGCGGCGTATGCAATAAGTTGAGGGAATGAAAAATGCATCTCACCGGCGTTCGGTGAGCCGAATACCGTTCCGTTCAGGGCTGTAGTCACGGGAAGGTGCAGCCGTCCCTCCTTCCAATCTCCGCCCAGCTCATCGGGCGTGAGGGCAAATGGGGAGAATGATGAAGGTGGCTTCCCGTGAAAGAACCCGAAACCTGTCGCGAGCTCCCGCGGGATTAACTCTCGTAGGCTTACATCGTTGCACAGCATGACGAGCCGGATGTGCTTCTCTGCTTCGGCGGCCTGACATCCCATCGGAACATGGTCGGTGATGACCGCGACCTCAGACTCGAAGTCCATCCCGTCGCTTGAGAGTCGAAGGGGAATCGGGTCGGTTGGTCCGAGAAGATTGTCGCTCGCTCCTTGATACATAAGAGGGACGGTATAGAGATCCTCTGGAAGCTCCGCCCCACGGGCTTTTCTCACGAGAATCACGTGCTGAATAAACGCGCTGCCATCTATGAACGCCCACGTCCGGGGAAGGGGGGCCATAAACGTTACCTCGCTCGTTGAGGAGGTCGCCTTCCAGGAACCTTTGCGAAGCATCTCATTGATCTCGTGGAGCCGGGCGGAAGCTGTGTCCCACGAGTCTAACGCGTTCCGGAGTGAGGAGAAGTGCTCGCGTGGTAGGCGAGCGACGGTTGTTCGGTCGGGATGAACGAGAACGAGTTCGCCGTCCGCTGAACGGGATGGAACAGTGGTGCGCACCGAGGCGACTATCATAGGTTGCCTCGCTCTGCCTGTTCCCGCTCGATAGCTTCAAAGAGCGCCTTGAAATTCCCCTTGCCAAAGCCAGAAGATCCCTCTCGTTGGATGATCTCAAAGAAGAGGGTGGGGCGGTCCTCAAGCGGCTTGGTGAAGATCTGAAGGAGATATCCATCCTCATCGCGATCAACGAGGATTCCAAGCTCTTTCAGTACGGCGAGGTCCTCTTTAATCGTGCCGACCCTGCTTGGCGCCTCTTCGTAATAGGTTTTCGGTACATAGAGAAATTGAACGTCGTGCTCGCGAAGCTCTCTGACCGTTGAGATAATGTCATCCGTCATGAATGCTATATGTTGAACTCCCGCACCCTGGTGGAACTCAAGATACTCCTCAATCTGGGATTTTCGCTTTCCCTCCGCGGGTTCATTGATCGGAAGTTTGATCTTTCCTTTGCCACCGTTCATCACCTTCGACATGAGCGCCGAGTACTCTGTGGAGATGTCCTTGTCTGAGAAGTGTTTGAGCTGGGTGAACCCGAGGATCCGTTCATAGAAGCTGACCCATTCATTCATCTTACCAAGCTCGACGTTGCCGACGACGTGATCGATCCTCTTGAGGCCGCCCTCTTTCTTGGGCTTCGAGCGTGGAAATATCTTTGAATATAGCTGGAATCCAGGCCAGTAGGGGCCTTTGTAGTTCTTTCGTTCCACGAACGAGTGGATTGTGTGTCCGTACGTTCGGATCGCGGCGTGTACTATCGTGCCGTGCTCGTCCTGCCACTCGATAGGAGGTGATGACGATGTCGCGCCGCGTCGCATCGCTTCGTAGTACGCCGCTTCACAATTTTGAACCTCAAAGGCGACGTCCCGTGGAGAGAAGCTATGCGCGTGCACGAATGAGGCGATGTAACTCATCATTCTCAGTGGACAGGTGAGGACGATAGTCGCTTCCCCCTGTTTGAGCACAATACTCACCGACTCCCGCCACCCGGTCTCCGGTCCTCGGTAGGCCACCGGAATGAATCCGAACGCGTTTATCAGATAGTAGGCGCTTTGCCTCGCGGAATCACAGTAGATCTCGACGTGGTCAAACCCGTCGATCGCGAGGGGGTCCTCTCCGTCAGATGGTCGAGCGTCTCTCGGGTCCAGCCAACGTGTTGTGAACGGA
>JAIXPR010000328.1 GCA_027486155.1 Pseudomonadota bacterium
TTCACCTTGAGCCGCACCATCCCTCGCTCTCCCTCGGCGTCACGGATCTCGACTATGAGAAGCTTCGGCCTGGAGTATCGCTGATCGATTGCGTTACGCGTGGTGATTCACGAACAAAGATCCAAGACACCTTCGAAAAACTTCTCACACCACACGCGACACCTCTCTCGTTCACGGTTGATGGCTTTGAAACTATCGCGCACCCACTTTACGCCGACGGCATAGTGCATGGGGTCGGCATCTTTACCCTCGACAAGCGCGGCGAACACAAAGCGCTTGAGCACGCCGCCGCCCTTGAACAAGAGCTCAAAGAGGCGCATAGCTATCGAAGTCTCCGCGCTCACATTATTACGGCGACCCAGGAGATCGCCGGGTACGGAGCCCTCATCACCCGACACTCGCGCGCGAATCCCCTCCTCGCCGCGATTAGCGATTCGCTTTTACAGTCGATCCGCGAACTCGCCGCGACGACCGACCGGCTCCACCGTCCGGCCCAATCTATCGCCGCGGCGAGGTCGACATCTCCGCGCCGAAGAAGGGGCGTCACGCCATTCACCGCCAAACGAACACCATCGGCCCACGTTATCTTTGTGTCGGAGTCACCACGGTGCGCCACATCTCATACCCTTGCCCTTCGGGAGTCCGGGGTACCGTGCGCGATCGCGCCCTACGACGAACACGAGCTTCTAGAACTCCTACGCGCGGTTCCTCGGATCGAGGTTGTTCTTCTCGACGCACCACGAAATGAAGGGGAGTGCGCTCACGTCATTCGTCGATTAAAGCGAGCGGCTCCGCATCTCTTCGTCGTGTGCCTCGCCTCGAACGATCCCACAACTCACGCTAACCTCCTGCGCGCCGGAGCGGTAACCGTTCTCTCAAAGCCGGCCTCGATGCGCGAGGTCGAGAAGGTGACACGGAAGTTGCTCGCCCTGCGGGACCAGCACTCCGTCGCTAACGGATAACACGAGCATCTCCTGCTCTCGCCTGCCAAAGGCTCCGCCAAACTGAAGCTTACCGCCGTCTATGAACCACCGCTCAGTCCCCAATCGTAGGGAAGCGGTTATTTAATCCGTGCATGCGAGATTCTCTCACGGTATACTAGAGGTAGATATGGTAAGCAGAGGCTCACCGAATATCACTAGTGGAACGGCACCTCCATCGGAGACACCACGGGACTCTGTGTCACCGGTCGTCCCTTCGCCGCACGATACCTCTCTCTCAACGCCCCCCCTCGCCCTTCCCGCTTCCTCCGATCACCCCCTTGTTGTCCCTCGAAAACAGAAACTAGCGGCGAAGCCGAATATCACCGAGGAGATCAGCAAGACCCTTCCCACAGGCTTTGAGCTCCATCGCCAATCCCGTTTTAAACTCGGGAGCAACTACGAGATTGTGATGCTCAATATCAACGTGCCACCACACCTTGAACCGAAACTGAAGGAGTGGCGACAAGGGCTTGAGGAGCGATTCCCCTTCACCTCTATCTTTATTCGCCGAGTCACCGTTGATCAGAATCTCTCGAACCAACTCAACAGTCACTTTAGGGACCACGAGCTGATTACCAACGAGGCCCGACCTCAACTTTCACTCATGATCGATCACCTGTGCGGCAAGCCACCTCCACCCGCCCTGACCGCCCGAAGCTTAATTCCCTTCCGCGAAAACTTTCTCGATATTCCCTTTATCGCGATCGATCGGCCCGAGGTGCTTAACCGCGAAGACCTCATATATGGGGAGCGAAAGCACGACGGCAGTCTTGTTCTTAAGGTCGCTATCATCGACATCACCGACTTCATCTCGCCCGGGAGTGAGCAAGATAAGTACGCGTTGCGGGTGCGAAATGACTACTACGGACGAAATCGCGTCATCTCCACGATCGGTACCGCGCTCTCTCAGGACAAAGGAAGCTTTATCTGCGGAGAGGTTCGGCCAGCGTGGGTCGCCGAGATGCGTATCTCTCCTAAAGATGGTGTACTCACGAGATCCTTTAAGTTGCGACGCGCGTGGGTCAAGAACCACGCCAACGTTAATCCGGAGGAGCCGTTTGACGTCAAGGCTCAGCCGCATATCGCGCCGATTATCGCCTCCCTCGCGGAGATAACCCGCCTCCTCGAGCAACAGCGAATATCCAAATCAAAGATGATCGCGATCGAGGCTGAGGGCACCGCCAATAGGATCGTAGCCGAGACGATGATCGCGGCGAATGAGCAGATCTCAGAGTATATCGAGAACAAGCTAAAGATCCCGGCCGGCTATATCGTTCACCAGGAGCCCTCCACAGAGGAGCACCAAGCATGGCTTGAGACGCTCCATGAACTGGGGATTCCGGCCTCCCTTGAGGACTTCAAGGACCCCTGGAATACGATAGGGATACTGCGCAGCCTTGAGGACCATACCTCCCCACTCGCTCGCTCCCTTGAGAACAACATCCTCGACTTTTCTATGGTGCGATCCGTTGTCTCATCACGAAAAACAAAGCATGAGGGGTTGCGACTCAACGGCTACACTCGCATTAAACCACGTGAGGCGCTCGGCATCCTGAATCAATTCGCGTTAGATGCCGCGTTTGTTGGACTCCCACTCCTCGGTGAGGAGGATGTCGCGCGCCGACTTCGCCACATTAACGACAACCGGTGGAAACGGGATGAGAAGCACTACAAGCTGCGCTTCTTGGAGATGCTTGAGGAGAAACTCGGGCTCGTAGGACAGCTCTTCGTCGGCGAGGTCGCGCACATCGACCCACAGACATCCGAGGGCACGGCCGCACTCCCACCACAGCTACCAGACGGTATCACCGCTCACCTCGTAACCCCGAAGGTTCATGTGCAAGTTGAGGGATTTTCAAAGTGGGGAATTATCAAAGACACCAAGGGACTCGACCTTAAGCCGGGTGATCCGGTAGCCGTTATCCTCAAAGGTTTTAACCTCAAGGCGAAACGGTTTGAGTTTGAGATTACGACCCTCTAACGCGAGCGCTTACGCGAAGCGCCAGGTTGAGCCGGCTTTGGAATCGAGCACCTCTACTCCCCGAGCGGCGAGCTCCTTTCGTATCTCATCAGAGCGAGCGAAGTTCTTCGCGGCACGCGCTTCAACACGTTCGGTGAGAAGCCCTTGAATATCTCCCGGTGTGCACGGTGAAGCATTAAGGATCTGCCCGATGATCTTCAAACCCTGCGTCTCAATCACATCGAGGTTTTCGAAGAAGATTCCCAGGATTATACCCAACTCGCGTAACACGCCGACTCGGTGTTCTATCTCAGCGGTCGGCGCGCCAGCGGCATCCAGCGCCTGAACGATCTTAGCGCGGAACTGTTCGAGCGCGACGAGAGCCTCCGGGGAGTTGAAGTCGTTATCCATCGCCGCCTCAAAGGCGGACATGACGGCGACCGTTTCTCCATCGTGCATCAAGGTCTCGTTGACCCGCGCGTTCGGTACACGGGCGAAGAGTCTATGGAAGTCGAGCAACGCGTTCAGGTTATCTCGAAACAGTTTATCAGAGAGATCGATACTGGAACGGTAGTGGTGACGGGCGATAACAAACTTGAGGGGCTCCGTTCCGTATCGCTCCATCGCATCCGTTAGGCGAACGAAGTTGTTGAGCGACTTCGACATCTTTTGACCGTTGATGTTGAGCAGCCCGGAGTGCATCCATACATCGCTGAACGAACCACCCGTATACGCTTCAGACTGCGCAATCTCGTTCTCATGGTGAGGGAACTTAAGGTCCAAACCACCGCCGTGAATGTCGATGTGATCGCCGAGGGTTTCGTGAATCATTACGGAGCACTCGATATGCCACCCAGGGCGACCGATCCCCCATGGGGATGGACGGGAGAGGGTCGTGCTCTGATCGGCTTTCCAGAGGGCGAAATCAAGGGGAGATCTCTTCTCTTTATCGAGCTCTTTTCGAACGCTCTCGTAGAGCATCGCGGTGTTTTGATTGGAGAGCTTGCCATAATCGTCCTTTTTCGCGACATCGAAGTAGACGCTGCCATCATCGGTCGCGTAGGCGAACCCTTTCTTGATCAGCTCTTCGATGAAGGTGATAACCTCAGGAACGCACTCGGTAACCTTCACGAGTTTATCGACCGGTAATACGTTGAACTTTTGTATCGTGGCGTAAAACTCATCGGTGAAGACACGGGTCATCACCATCGGATCTACCCCAAGCTCTCTCTCCTTCGCGATGATCTTGTCGTCGATGTCAGTGACGTTCTGAACGAAGTGCACATCGAGGCGACGGTACATGAGGTATCGACGGATCAGATCGAAGCGAAACGCCATCAAGCCGTGACCCATGTGCGAATGATCCTGCGGTGTAAGTCCGCAGACGTACATCTTCACCCTTGGAGAAACGGGGCTCTTGTCGATCGGCTCAAACACCCTCTTCTCACCACCAAGGGTGTTGTAGATCGTAATCTTGCGGGCACTGGCGCGGTATTCGTTCTGACTGCGTAGCATCTCAACCAACTCTGTAAAGGCGCGGCTCTCTCACGACCCACAACCGAATCCTTCGGATGATACGCTACCTAGAAGATGATTTAAACCCTGGAAACTCGGGGCACGAAGCTAAAATCAGAACATATTTCGACTGGTTAAAGGCGCTCCGTTTGAGGGAATATGGCGACCATGTCTGTAACCGAGAAATTTGAGCAGTTGTGCGATAGGCTACGGAGCCTCCTGAAGGCCCCCCTCTTCATCCTCTGGGCCATTCCACTGATCATAACATGGAGACTCCTCATCTCATCTCCGGCGGACCCGGACCTCTTCGCTCGCGTCGCGATGGGCCGCCTCACGCTCTCGCTGAATTACGTTCCACTTAAGGATCCATTCGCCTTCACACCCACCATTCCGACGTGGGTCGACCATGAATGGCTTTCTGGGGTAGTTTTCTATCTCATCGCCGCCGGGCTGGGAGACGCCGGGCTGATCATACTCAAGGTGGCACTCGCCTCACTCTCGGTCCTCTGCGTTGTGGCGGCATCCCAACGATACTCACCAGAGTTCGCGGGGCGTTTCGTTTGGATAACTCTCTGCGTCCTTCACGCCGCGGCCGCGTGGACGAGTACGGTGCGATGCCAAGCCTTTACCTATCTCTTCATACCGATGCTCTACTGGGCGATGATCGAGTATCGAAGGGAGCGACACATACTCCCTCTCGCGCTGTCTCCGATACTGGCAATCGCGTGGGTTAATATGCACGGAGGATATGCCCTCGGGTGTGTGCTCATCGCGCTCCTTGTCGGTACTGAGCTTATCGAGAGGAGGCTCTCCCGAGGGCTTCTTGCGATAGCGGCGGCGTGGGCTCTCGCACCCATTTTTACTCCGTATGGACTCACAGAGTTCGTACCGTTTCTTGTCGAATCGCTCGGTATGCGCCGTCCCGGTATCATAGAGTGGCTGCCACTACATTCTGATGGGATAGCTTTTGCTCTCACCGTTAGCCTCGCTATTTCAATTGTGTTTGGCATCCTTACACGGAGGCAACCAATCGACCTTTTTGGCCTCGCTGTGATCTTTTGCTCCGGCTACTGCGCCTTCCGTCACATACGGTTCCTTCCCTTCTTCATGATCACAGCTGCTGTCTTTGGCGGGCCGTACGTTCAAGCAGCCTTTGATACGCTTCTTTCGCTTCGCCCGCGCCTCGCTACGGCCACGCTGCGGAGTGGCGCGCTCGTGTGCATAACGCTCATAGGAGTAGGAGCTCTTCATCTTCTAGTGCTGATTGCCTCCCCCCGTACGTACAAGCTGAACTACGCGAACTTTCCCGTTGGCGCGGTAGAGTGGCTCAGGAGCACACAAACAGCGGGACGACTGTTGGTTGACTTCAACGCCGGAAGCTACGCCCTGTGGCGACTCTATCCGAACATGAAGGTGTCGGTAGATGGACGATACGAGGCGTGCTACCCAGAGGAGACCGTTCGGGACAACGCGCTCGCGTTCAGACCAGATCTCGCCGTCGGCCGGGCGGCGCTTGAACGATTTGAGCCGACACATATCCTGGTGCAACGGAGCGATGACGCAATGAATCCTGTAACCGCTTTCGGAAATGGGTGGCGGGTTGTGTACCGTGATCGTGACGCGGTGGTGTTGGGTCAGTCCGGAGCGGCGGAGACTGTGGAGACGACGGAGGTAGTCTCAGTTCCGGGCGATATGTGGAACCCTCGGTTTTAAGAGAGGGTCGGTGGCGGGCCGATCAGCTCACCTCGACGTCTATCATTTGCCCACTGAGTGTTCTCCCCGTCCGCACTGTCACTGTTGTCTTATTTCGCTAACGGCTGAATTATGACCGGTTCGTTCCACGCAACGCGTTGTAATGCCGTGGAATGCTCCGCGAGCTCCCAGTACGATATCTGCGCTCCAACGATACCACTAAAGTTATCAAATGTAGCGTCCTGCCAATCCTCCCCGGCGAAACCAGAGGAGCTTGAAACAAGAAGCCAGTCCTCGCCCAACACTCGAGCTTTGTGGAAGTCGAGATCCGACAAAGTTACGGGAATCCCCGCCTCGTGAAGGGCTAGTGCCATGAGAACCGTTTTTTCAGCAACACCCTCCCAGGCCCCGCACAGCCGTAATTCAATCTTCTCTTCCTCCCGATGTGGGGTTGCATACAACCGGATCGCCGTGTGGCTGTGAAAGCCCCGAACTATTTCAAAGGGATGTTGCCCCTGCCAATCCCGACTGGTGAGCCAACGATAAAAATCATCCTTCGATTGTGGAGCTAGCCGTAACATTCCGCCATCTCGTCCATCCGCATTGTCTCGGTAGCTCTTCGTGAGCGGGTCGCCTTCGCAAGCTTTTCCGATGCCGCCGAGCGCTACGTGAACAGCTTGTAGATAGTCATCGCGAGAGAGGTTGCGTGGATGCTTCTGGACTAACGTTGGCGCAATCTTCAGAAACTGCGCCACCTGCTTCGCGCTCAACGAGGTAGGTTCAATCAGTCCCGCTTCAATTGCATCAGCTCTTCTAATTCGACCGATCCGATTCTCATATGGAAGGTTCCGCCGGACCCGTGCGCTATATCCATCAGGGTTAGTTAGCGCCTCCTCTAAGGTACTTTGCAGAGCGGACGTAATCTCGCTCGTGATCGTGCGAAATTCCTCAGAGAGATCGTGGGCGATAACTCTGGGTGGCACAAGGAAGGTCTGCTTAGCAAGGTCGAAAAGTACCGCGAAATACGGGGACTCGGACCGAATCGAAAAAATATCTCCATCCCTCACCAGCGTAAACTGCAGGAGATACGAGGGCGCTGAGTATTGGTCTGAGATCAACGCATCCAGGTCCTCTCGTTCATCATCGGGGTACATCGATGTCAGGGTGGTGATATCCTCACGTGGAACGTCGATATAGATCCCCTCCCACCGACGTACGCCAAAAGTCTCGCTCGCTGTGAATTGATTCGCGATATCGTGTAATCGCTGAACCTCAGCCACCAAACGCGCATCTCGAAATTGGGGGAAATCACGCAGCCCAACAGCGATTCGATCATTTGGAGAATGTCCGAACGCTGAGCAGATGAGGTCGTTAAGCTTAATAACTCCGATCATTGGGTAAGCCTTAAGGGTGGGGGTTGGGGCTCTCACCATGCCCGCGACTGAGCGTTTTTTCAACTCTCTAGTGTCTGGAAGTAAAGGGGACGTTACTGCTCTGTAGAAAAGGGGAGATTTCCTGACATTTCAGGAA